>CAYRTV010000187.1:0-5895 GCA_964427225.1 uncultured Eubacteriales bacterium | reverse complement strand
TGTCTCTGAGAAAAAAGCATTCCACATTAGTCTGTTTTTCTGCGGGATCAGCCTGATTCATATTGTTGAAAATCCAATTTTATTTAATATATCCCAGACTGCGCAGTTCTTCCAAGACTTTTTCATCCAGCCGGCGCGGAGTTTTTTTACCGGCAGGCCTTTGACCGGAATCATGTGTCGGAATGCTGTCGACCCGCAGTTTTCTTGTAAAAGCTTCCTGAATGACAGTGCCGTCCATGTCTTCACCCACGGGAATTCCATAAAGAGCCAGCAGCGTCGGGGTGACATCATAAATGCTGATGTCCTGCAGTTGATTGCCGGAGAGGACATCCGGTCCGTTAATAATGATGATGCCATGCGCGAGTTCCGGTGTATTGTAGTGATTATAACCGATTCGGCTGAAAGTGAAGCCATGATCGGATACGATAAAAAAAGTTGTTTCCGGAGGAGCTTCGGCTTTGAGGCGCCCAATGACATTATCCATATAGGTGTAGATGGGAGCGATAATTGTCGCCATGTTTTGGTATAGTTTTTGTTCAGTTTCCGGAGACGGTCCTCCCAGCTCTTCGTTTTCCCGCATCCAGCTTTCCCGCAGTTCATCTTCTACAAAAATCGAAGTGAAATGAGAAGTGGTATCGATAAGCCGGAGATAGACGGCGAAAAAATCGACCGGAACGGCCTCCTGCAGATAGAGGGCCGTGTTTTCAACAGATTTGTCCTGCAGGAAAAACCGGCGGAAAAAACGGAGTTTCCGTTCCCGTGCTTCCGGTATAGAGTCAAACCGCTTCCGGGCTTCCTGCAGATAATGGGTAACATTTTCTTCCTTGATCAATTTTAAAAATTTACGGTCATCGAACCGGACGACTTTGGGGTATATTTTTGGATACAGGTCTGCAGGGTAAGTGATGCCCTCGTATTCCAGATACCGGTCGATACTGATGGTGAACCGGTCTGAAACCAGAAAGCCGTTGACCGGAGGGGCCGGAAAGGTGCAAAACCAGTTGATGACACCGACGGTGTGCTGGTAATCGCCCAAAATTTCCCATGCGAATTTGACCCGGATATCGTCTACGGAATAGGGAATCTGAATGTTATTTTTTTCAACATAATTCCAATCCAGGACCCCGTGTTTGAGCATGGTTTTACCGGTGCCGATAGATGTCCAGATCACGGGAGATTTTGTGGGTCTGACCGTATGTAAAACTCCGGAGCTGCCGGATTCTATCAAGGAGGCGAGGTGGGGGAGTTTGTTCTGAGACAAGAGGGGATTGATTATATTCCAATCCGCTCCATCCAGTCCGATAACCATGACTTTGGGCGGGGCTGGAGACGGCTTTAAAAGAAAGAAATAAGCCGGCACGGTTAAAACAGCGGCGGCAAGAATGATGTATAGATATTTTTTCATGGCGGTTTTTACCTCAGTCAGTAAAACTCAGAGAAATTAACAATAAATTTTACCTGAACCGGTTGGCAATTGCAATCAGAGCCCGGCTTGACTTCCGAGGGGGATGATTCTAATATGGAATCGTTCCGTTCAAGCCATTGAGAGAGACCAATTTGTTTTATGCGCAATAAATCAAAAATCAAAAATCAAAAATCAAAAATAACCCATCATATAGAAATTATATTCACGGTCATTTTACTCAGCATGAGCGCAGGGGGGTGCGGATATTATCTGCGGGGGACAGGCAGCTCCCTTCCTTCCCATATTCTGTCTATCAGTGTGCCCATGTTCGAGAACAGCACCACCCGCTATCAGCTGGACTTGAAATTGACCCAGGCCGTTATTAATGAATTGGTCGCCCGCGGAAAAGTGGACGTGCGGGATGATTCGGATCAGGCGGATGCTGTTCTCGCCGGAGAAATATCCACCTTTAATGCCAATCCCATTGCTTTTTCCGGACAGGCGACAGCGGACCGTTATAACATCACCATTATCGCCAAAATCATTTTACGTGATCTGGTGAATAATAAAGTTGTGTTTTCCAACCCTTACTTTGTGTATCAGAGTGAGTATGAAGTTCCCGAAGGTGCGGATTTTGAATCCGTGGAGCTGGAAGCCATTGACGAAATTTCCGAAAAATTTGCGCGAAGTCTGGTCATTTCCATGCTGGAGGGTTTTTAATGGCATCCCCGCTTTATTTTTTTTTCGGGGAAGAGACCTATCCGGCCCATGAATTTATTGAGAAATGGCTGCAGGATATGTCCTCAGATCCGGATCAGACTCCGGATGTCGAGCGGTTCGACTTAAAAGAGCAAAGCTGGCCGGAAATCCTCGACTCGGCCCGGACGATGCCGTTATTGTTTTCTTCTCAGCGATTGATCGTCGTCCAGGCGCCCGGAAGAAAAAAACCGCATGTTCCTTCTTCGTTTGAAACCCTGGAAGACCATGAAAAAAAAATGATCCGGGACTATTTCGCTTCACCTTCACCCGGCACGGTGATGGTCCTCATTTTTCCGGGAAAAATTAAGCCGTTTAATGATATTGTTCGTTTTTTCGGCTCAGTGGGAAACACTATTCAGTTGCGGGAATGCAAACCCTACCGGGACAGCCAGTTATTTCCTTGGATTCAAAATCGTTTGCGGGAGAAAGGAAAAAGTATTGAGGCGGATGCAACCGCACGGCTGGTGGAACTGACCGGTCATGATTTAGGTATCCTGGACCAAGAATTGGAAAAAATAGCCATTTATATGGGTAGAAAAAGCAGAATAGAGTTGGCGCATGTGAATGAGATCTCGGGATGGGGAAAAGAATTCGCGGAATACGATATCAAAAATGAATTGGAAGACGGCAGCTGCCGGAAAAGTATTTTAGTGATAGATCGGCTGCTGGAAAAAGGAAGTACGCATCCGAGTCAGATTGTGAACCAGATTGCTGGTTTTATGCATGATATTTTGTTGGCCAAATTGAGGCTTCGCGAAGGGAAGAAAGATCGAAAAGCGATTTTCCGTGAGATTTATCCTCAAATCAAAGAAAGTTACGGCAACCTTTACCGGAAAAAGTATGATCATCTTTTCGCGGCGGCAGACCGGCTCTCGTTCGAACAAATCCGAGAGTTGGTAATGCAGCTTCGCCGGGTGGACTTAAAGATAAAAAGCACCGGCTTGTCCTTTCAGCCCCTGATTGACGAATGGATTTACTCATACACAAAGCGCTTAAGCCGTCATTCATGACTTTTTTCCGTGGGGAAAACGCAGCCGGGGTGAATAATGCGGAGCACCGGCCCAAACCCGGTTAAAGATAAAAGCGGATCCACTTCAGCCGATTCAGAAAAAAGAGATTGAAATAGATTCAATGAAGTTCGGTGTAAGAAAAATTTATTGGGCAGGGGATGGGTTAATGGACTCAACACCCTGTGAAATCCTGGATTTATACCGGTCCCCGGTTCTTTTATGAATGGCTCCTTTTTTGACTGTCCGGTCGATGATGGCGAAGGTCGCAGGCAGCTGTTTGAGAGCTTCTTCCCGTTCTTTGTCTGCTATAAGTGTCCGCATCTTTTTCATCTGCCTGCGGAGAATGGATTTATTCCGGCTGTTGATTTGTCTCCGGCGTTCGCTGTACCGTATTTGCTTTTCTGCTGATTTATGTTGTGCCATTGGTTTCTCCTGTCCAAATTAAGTACTGTATGATAAGATATTGACCTTGTTTTGTCAACCATAACCCTTTAAGAATCAGGAATAACGACGGATGAATCGGGATAACGGATCTCAGGATAGTCAGCATAAATTACTTCGGTCTGCATTTGCTGTTTCGGTTCCGACCCTGTTCAGCCGGATTTTTGGATATATCCGGGATATGATCCAGGCCTATTATATGGGAACCGGACGCAGTGCGGACGCTTTTACCATCGCCTATCTCATTCCCAATTTACTGCGCCGGCTGACCGCGGAAGGGGCCATGACCGCTGCGTTTGTGCCGGTTTTTTCCCGGTTGAAAAGGAAAGAGAGCCGGGAAGAACTGTGGAAATTCGCAAATGCCTTCTTTTTTGATATGACCGTCATTATGGCCGTTGTGGTCGTTATTGGTATTCTGTTTTCTCCTTTTTTGGTGAGAGTCATCGGGATGGGATTTCAGGATGTACACGGGAAACTGAATTTGACCATCGCTTTAACCCGGATCATGTTCCCCTACATCTTTTTGGTCAGCCTGTCGGCCCTGGCCATGGCCATTTTGAATTCATTTCACAAATTTTTCGTTCCCGCCTTGACACCGGTCCTCTTCAATCTTTCCATTATCATTTTGGCTGTGATCTTTGCCGGCCGTGCTCAAGAACCGGCTTACGTCTTCGCCGCCGGCGTGGTTTTAGGGGGTTTTTGCCAATTGGCATTTCAATTGCCGTTTCTTTGGCGGCAGGGGATGAATTTCCGGTTCGGATTAAGTTTCACCCACCCTGCGGTAAAAAAGGTAGGCCGCCTCATGATTCCCGGCATCATCGGCGCAGGGGTCTATCAAGTGAATTTTGCCTTGAGCCGGATGATCGCTTCTTTGCTGCCGGAAGGGAGTGTGTCTTCATTGTATTACTCGTCCCGGATTCAGGAATTAACCCTGGGGCTTTTTTCCGTTGCTCTATCCATAGCTCTGCTTCCGACATTTTCGGATTTAGCCGCTGTCCGGGATTTCTCCCGCATGAAAAAAACCCTGCATTTTTCATTTCGGGTTGTCTCCTTTGTCACTTTTCCGGCATTAGCCGGGCTTGTGGTCCTCAACCGGCCTATCGTTCAGGTGCTGTATCAAAGAGGTCAATTCGATGCCGCTTCCACGGCGATGACCTCCGAATGCTTGTTGTTTTTCGCCCTGGGATTGCCCTTTATTTCCGGGGTGAAAATATTAGCTCCGGCTTTTTATTCGTTAAAAGATACCCGCACTCCTGTCATCGTGGCGGCGGCGGTTATGGTTTTATATATTGTCCTGTCTCTGTTATTGATGGGGCCCTTGGAGGTGGGAGGGATTGCTTTAGCCCTGTCCGTCTCTTCTGTGTTCAATTTCCTGGGATTATTTTTTTTACTGGAAAAGAAGATCGGAGCTGTGGATAAAAGGGCTTTTTTGCCGTCGGTATTCAAATCTATTTTCGCCGCTGCGGTCATGGGCGCGGCCGTAGCCGGGCTGTTTCAGATTTTGGGGTATCAGGATGCGGATCTTCCGGGAAAAATTCTCAGGCTGGCAGCCGGCATTATAGCTGGAATTTCAGTCTATGCCGGGATCAGTTTGATTATCAACCGGGACGACTTGCGCGGGTTAAGAAATATTGTTTCCAGAAAAGACATCATCCGGGAATAAAAACAGGAAAAACATTGAACCGCAACCAGTCAAGATGAATAAGCCGGGAGGGAAGATGAAGATTGTTTTACAAAAAGTCAAACAAGCGGCGGTGGAAATCGAAGGCCGGGAAATTGCCGGGATCCAATCCGGATTGTGCCTGCTGGTGGGAGTGGAAAAAGGAGATACGGAACAGGATGCCCGGTTCCTGGCTAAGAAAATAACCGGATTAAGGATTTTTCCGGATTCCGAAGGAAAAATGAATCTTTCGCTGCAGGATGTGCGGGGAGACATACTGGCTGTTTCTCAGTTCACTTTGGCCGGATCGGTTGCGAAAGGCCGCCGGCCCAGTTTTGATAATGCGGAAGCCCCGGATAAGGCGGATGCCTTGTTCCGGTCCTTTGTCGATTATATTCAGGAGGCTGGGTTTAAGGTTTCCACCGGCCGTTTCGGTGCTTTAATGGATATTCACCTGGTCAATGAAGGCCCGGTCACCTTCATTCTCTCCTCATAACCCGCCTCTGCGCGGATATCATGTCTGGCAGCTTATCGGCCCAGCGGCGATGGAATTCTCTCCTCGCCAAGACCCCCCCACCCGCCGCCATTGGCTTCGGAGAGAGCCCCATGGCCGCTTCACG
>CAYRTV010000186.1:0-5942 GCA_964427225.1 uncultured Eubacteriales bacterium | reverse complement strand
GGCACAAAATGATGGAGATTACCGGCCCGCACAATATCAGGTTAAGCCAACAATGGTACCAGCGCTTGGGGCTGTGGCAGCGGACGGCGGTATCTGTTTTCGATCATCCCCGGGGGTATGTCTCACACTGGCGGCGGAATAAACCGGATTATTTATACGGATATTCCGGAAGCCTGAGATTAATGGCGGAATACATACTGGAACGAAAAATCAATGATATCCGGCCGACCCATGTTTTCGGAGTGTCTGATTCAACGGATCCCGATTCCCGGCGGCTTATTAAGGATGCGTTCGGAACCCGTTTGCTGGACTTGTATGGCGCAGCGGAAGCGGGATGTATTGCTTGGGAATGCCCCCAATGCCCGGGTTACCATATCAACAGCGATACGGTCCTGGTTGAAATTATCCGCAACGGGAAGCCGGCTGCTCCGGGAGAAAAAGGAAGGATTGTTGTCACAAATCTGTTGTCATACGCCATGCCGGTGATCCGCTATGATTTGGGAGATATAGGATCCATGTCCGCCGCTCAACCGGTGTGCCGGAAGCCGTTTCCTTTGATGAAAGATATAGCGGGGCGAAACGATGCCTATTTGCTTCTTCCCGGCGGACGGGTGCTGCCCCCTTTGTTCTTTTTCGGCATTATGAAGCCTGTACGGCATATGCAGAAATGGAAAGTGGTCCAGACATCCTTGAACCATATCGCTGTATATGTTGTGCCCGGGATTGAATTTTCCCGGCATGAGGAAGATTTGATTGCCGCCCGCTGCCGGCGGCAAATTCCTGAGTTAAAGGTCAGTATCCAAACAGTTCAGAACATACCCCGGGATCGTTCCGGGAAAATACGGTCGGTTATTTCTCATGTGAACGGGAACCGTTTTTAAAGGAGCGGACAAGACGCTCCCGGAATGTTTTTAATAATTCTTTTTCATCCTGTTCTAATCCCAATATATACAGTCCGGTAAAATATACAATGATCATAGCGGCGGCGGATATAATGGTATTAATAAATTGATTAATGGGCCAGGCAGTCAAGGCTATCAGCCGGATGGCAAAAAAAACGGCTGTTCCCGAAGCCAGGGATTTCAGTAATCCGGCTGTAAAGGGATGCAGGTGCAGAAGAGACCGGACTTCCAGCAGCACCAGGACATCCAGCAAGATAATTGAGCTGGTTGTAGCCAGAGCCGCACCGGCGGCTCCATACAGAGGAATCAGCCATAAATTCAAGACAATATTTACTGCAAAAAACAAGCCTGTATTAAAGAGATGCAGGCGGGAACGGCCGCTCATTGTCAGAATAGAGCTGGATAAGCCCAATAGAGCATGGGTCACCCATCCCACAGTCAGTATTTTTAATGCCGTACTTCCAGCCGAGAAACCGGGCCCAAATAATCCCAGAAAAAAATCACTGAAAATAAATATGAGCAGTCCGAAAGGAAGGGTCAAGCTAAACGACAATTTGGACACTGTTTTGAATATCGGACGCACCGCGTTGACAATATTTTTATTGAATAAATCCGCAATAACCGGGGTAAATATGGAATGAAATGCCGTGACAATCAAAGAAGTCAACAGGGCTGTTCTTTGTGCGGCTCCATAGATACCCACTTCGGCCGACGTTCGGAAGATACCCAGCATGATGCTGTCAGTCCACATCAGCAGGACGGCCATAAACTGCACCAGCACCAGGGGCCACGAATAATGAAAAAACGATTTTTTTTCTTCCCGCGGAATTACGGCGGGATGAAGGAATCCGGGGAATAGTTGTGTTAAATATAAAAATGACAGAACCATGGCTGCCAAGCTGGCAAACATAAAGGCCGTCAGTACACCGGAAAGCTCAAGTCCGGCCCAAAATAATAATGCTGTCAGGCCTATTCTCAATATTGGTTCAATAATATCCCGGATCAAGGTTTTAGCCTGAATGATTTTTAAGCCTTGAGCTGCAAACAGAAAGATCGTGGTCAGGGTAAAAAAAGGCAGAATGACGGAAAAATATTTTAAAACCGGAGTTAATTCCGGTTTTTGAAAAAGAGATGAGGCTATTAGGCCGGAAAATAAAAATATCAGGGTCCCGCATATAAGGCTGGCCGTTAATCCCAATTTTAAAGCAAGATATATGGTTCCTTTGAGGCGGGGCTTATCATCCTCTCCTTCGTAGATGGACACATAGCGGACAACACCATAAGAGAGTCCGATTTCCGATAAGACAGATGCGACTTTAAATATGCTGAAGCCGAGGAAAAATAAGCCGAATAGCTCGGCGCCCAGATTGCGGGTAAGAAGGATCTGAAACAAATAACGGAAAAATGTGCCGAGCACCAATCCCGTTAGCGCGATTCCAGCCCCATGGCTTATGGTGGAAATGTTGTTTGACCAGGCAGAATCGGGTTTGCTCATGGGGCTCCAGCGGTGGAAAACTCAGTCGGCAGGCTGGTATTTAGTCTTATTCGATTCTCTTGATAATATGCCAGCCGTACTTGGAGGTTGCAGGATCATATTCCGTCATGCCGATTTCGCCGATGTCCAGAGAGAAACTGATGTCCCCGAAGGCCTGAACCATGCCCTGTCGGGGATATTCCCTTAATTCCGATTCCGGGTCCGGCTCAATCCCGGCATTGGTCATTTTATATATGCCGGGGTACTGGTCGTCGGTGTATTCCTCAACCAATGCGTCGAAATCATCACCCTGCTTGGCCCGCAGATAAAGGTCATCCGCTAAAACTTCCGCTTCGGCTTGAGTCCGGGTGACGCTTTCTTTCGGAATGGCTCTCTGAAAAGAAATCAAAATATGCTGGACGGTTACCCTGTCAGGACCTTTAGATGCAGAAGCGGTTTTTCCGGATTCGGCTTCCCTTCCAGCTGCTGCCGCCTCCGGAGATTCGCTGTTTTGGTTCATTTGTGATTGACAACCAAATGTGATTAAAGACATGGCTAACAAAAGAATCAAACCGGCTTTTTTCATGTGAACTCCTTTCGGGACAAGATTATATCAGCTTTAATCAGCGTGGTAAAAAAAAAGCGGCTCCTCTGAAGAGGAGCCGCTTGGATTACAACGATAAATCAGACTGTCAGCTGTTCAGTATTTCCTCGGCTTCTTGCTTGTCCATTTCTGTGATATAGGGGATACCGCTGATATCTGCCGCTTCACGGGTGAGGGCCGCGATATCGTCGCGAGTAATATATTCCAGGCTGAACTTGCGGCTGCCCGCCATGAACTGGCGCAGGCCCTGGCTCAGCCGTTCAAAATATCCGAACAAACCCAGTCCTCCGGTGGGAATGCCGTCGAAGCGGTCATTATAACGCCGCTTCAATGTGGGAGCGGTGACGAAAATTTCTTCCGCGCTGGTTCCGAATCTTTCAACATAAACAGGTATCTGGCCTTCTTGGATTCGTCTGCCGATGGTTTTACCCACCATAGTGGCAGCCATAGGGCCGCGGGCCATGCCGACGGCTTTAAAATACGGAGCACCCAGTGCCAGCACTTTATAAATCTGGTCTTCGAAGGTGATTCCTCCGGCGGCAGCCACATCCGGGACATATTCGCCTTTGTCATCGAGTTTTTTCAAATACTGATAAAGCAGAGACCAAAGTTCGACTCCGGGGACTCCCCATTCATTCATCATGCGCCAGGGGCTCATTCCCGTGCCGCCGCCGGCTCCATCGACAGTCAGGAGATCGAGTTCCGCTTTAGACGCGTATTTGACGGCCCGGGCGAGGTCGGCCGGTCGATAAGCGCCGGTTTTGAGAAATATATATTTGGCGCCTGCTTTTCTCAGTTGCTCCACCCGTTCCATAAAGCTTTCTTCTTCCACCATTCCCAGGCGGGAGTGGCGTTCGAATTCCTTGAAGTTACCGCGTTCAAAGGCCTTGATTACATCTTCGTCTTCCGGGTTGGGAAGAACGATATAGCCTCTGCGCTGCAGTTCTTGCGCTTTTGCCAGGCTATTGATCTTGACTTCGCCGCCGATGTCCTTGGCGCCTTGTCCCCATTTAAGCTCGACGGCATCCACGCCCAGTTTTTCGATGGCGTGCTCTTGGACGCCCAGGCGGGTGTCTTCGACATTGGCCTGAATAGCGACGGTTCCGTATCCGTCCTGCTGCCAGTCTTTGAAAAATTTGACCCGGTTTTCCAGATCAACTGACCGGACAATCCGGCCGTTCTTGAATTCGGATTCTTGGTCCATCCCGGCGACGTTTTCACCGACGGTCAGGATGATTCCGGAAATAGCGGCTCCGGCAGCCAGGCCTTCCCAATTCTGTTTGGCAACATTGGTTGAGCCCATACCGGAAATGATAAACGGAACTTTCATTTTAAGGCTTTTATCTTTTCCCAGCCGGGTCTCAATGCTAACCTTGGGAAAGGTGGCTTTGTCACTGTCAGCAGGGACTCCGTGGGCACCGACGGCTGTTCCCAAAATGGTAAAGTCGGACAGATCGACCGGGTAGTCCTTTTCCGAGGCGGCGGTGATAATCCCGAAAGGCTGGGGATAAAGCACTTCGTGTCCTCGATAGGCCGATTTCCCGATTTCACACATACCGATGCATCCATCCACACAAGTCACACACATGCCGCTGAAGGGGCTGATTGAACCTTCGGTTCTGTTCTTGGTCAGAGTGGCGGCACTCCGGTTTAGTTTTGTATAAGACATCCTTACTTCCTCCTTAATTCTTTTCGTATTTTATGAATTTTGCTATTAACAAGCATTGGATAAATTATTTTTGACCGGAAGATTTTTCCGGTTCTTCCCTTACACAGGTGCCGCAGCGCCCTGCATCGTACATCCAGCACTGCAGTTCCTCATGAACATCCACACAAGTCGGGTCCATAGTCAGGCAGGCATTGCATACATCCGTATCCGGGTTTGGCCCCTGGCAGCGCAGCTGGCAGCCAGGGCAAATATAGATGCAGCCGCCGCACAGGCGGCATTCCTCCGACCGCAGATCGAAGGGTGTGGAAATCCTTCGTTTATGGCCGCGGTTCTGAAATCCGATGGCCCGTCCGTCCATCTGTTCCCGGCACATGCGCACGCATAATCCGCAGTAGACACATTCTTCATTCCGGGCTTCAAAACGCATTTGTTTGACACCGAATTTAGACGCCAGATCCTGGATAACTTTGGAATTAGGGGCAGTGGACAGCATCAGTTCGATCATCATTTTGCGGGCATCCAGAACCCGCTTGGTATCGGTGTGAACAATCAACCCCTCATGGGCCGGGTAGGTACAGGAGCTGACTAATTTGGTATGGGGTTTTTCCCCGATTTCCACCAGGCATAACCGGCAGGCTCCATACGGGGAAAGCCCTTCATGGTAGCATAGTGTCGGGATTTCCAAACCGTAGAAACGGGCCGTATCTAAAACCGACCAGCCTTCTTCGGCTTTTACATCCAGATTGTTTATCTTTAAATTTATCATAAATACCTCACTCCACTTTAATGGCATCAAAGCTGCAGGCTTCAAAGCATGCGCCGCATTTGATGCATTTTTTTTCATCTATCACATGCACTTCTTTTTTGGCTCCGGTGACGGCGTCAGAGGGACAAACTTTCAAGCATGCCATGCAGCCCGTGCAGTTTTCCGGAATGATCATATAGGTGATGAGATCTTTGCAGACTCCGGCGGGGCATGTCTTTTCCAGGACGTGCGCTTTGTATTCATCCTGGAAGTACCGCAGGGTGGATAAAACCGGATTGGCTGCCGTCTGCCCCAAACCGCACATGGATGCATCCTTGACGGATTGTGCTAACTCTTCGAGCAAATCGAGGTCGGCTTCAGTTCCTTCACCCTGGGTGATTTTGTCGACTATTTCCCATAAACGCTGGGTTCCTTCACGGCAAGAGAGGCATTTGCCGCAGGATTCTTCCCGCAGGAAGTTAAGAAAATATTTGGCGACATCCACCATGCAGGTGTTCTCGTCCATAACGATCATGCCGCCTGAACCC
>CAYRTV010000185.1:0-5973 GCA_964427225.1 uncultured Eubacteriales bacterium | reverse complement strand
CCCACTCAGGAAGGTGACATTGGAGTAATTTTTCAATCTTTGTATATATTTCTCTTCGATGGTTCGGCCGGTTGTGTCTTTAACATGCAGAATCCTCCGGCGGGAATGCGCGGCTTCCTGAGCATAGTCAAGTTCATCCGGTGAGGTCCGGGTGAAGGGAATGTCCAGCTCCTTAATTAATTTATCATCGACCAATTTTTTTCCTTCAGTGGACAACACCTTGACCGCTTCCGTATTATTAATCCAGTCTCCGGTTTCCATGATATCCTTCATCAAAAGTTCGGGATTATCGTCTTTTCCGAGCGAAACAATGCCGCCCTGAGCGTAATATGTATTGGATTCTTCCAATTGATTATATTTTGAAACGATCAAGACCTTTAGTCCGCTTTCAGCCGCTTCCAAAGCCGCACTGGAACCCGCAATACCGCAGCCGATAATAAGAATATCCGTTTCAATCACATCTTTTCGTTTCATGGGGTTCACTTAATATCCATGGCAATATCCAGAGAAGAATAGGAGTGGGTCAGGCTTCCGACTGAAATCATATCTACGCCGGTTTCCGCATATTTCCGGATATTTCTCATCGTGACCATACCCGATACTTCAAGCGGAACCCGTCCGCTAACCAGTTTGACCGCATCTGTAACTTCTTCGGGGGTCATGTTATCCAGCATGATGATATCGGCTCCGCTTTCGAGGGCTTGTTTGACTTCTTCCAGATTGGCCGTTTCCACCTCTATCTTTATTCCCGCCGGAATATTTTTCCGGGCTTTGTCAACGGCGGCTGCGACCGACCCAACCGCTTGAATATGATTATCTTTCAGCATCACCATCTCGGATAAATGCATTCGGTGATTGGTTCCGCCGCCGGTTTTAACCGCATACTTCTCAAGCACCCTCAATCCGGGTGTGGTTTTGCGGGTATCGAGAACCCGGGCCTTCGTCCCCTTCACCGCATCCACATAGGCGCGGGCCATGGAAGCGATGCCGGACATCCGCTGCAGAAAATTGAGGGCGGTCCTTTCTCCTTTCAGCAGGGAAACGGAACGGCCTCTGATTTCAGCAATTTCATCTCCCCTCTGCAGCAGGACTCCATCCTGGATGAGAATCTCGAAACGGATCAGGGAATCAATTTTCCGGAATACTTTTTCCGCGAGCCCTATGCCCGCCAAAACTCCGGATTCTTTGGCCCAGATAACGGCGTATGATTCTGCATCCTCAGGTATTACGGATTCGGAAGTGATGTCTCCCGCCGGCATGTCTTCGCGCAATGCCCGCTCAATTATTTCATCGATTTCATGGCTCATGCTTTTTCCTCTAAAAAAATTGATGATATAACACCGGGAGAAAAAGTTCAATCACACGGGAATTGAATTGACAAGGCGGGGGGGGGCAAGCTAACATGTCTGCATGAAAATCAGGCATCTGTTCTCTTTCATCTTGTCTTTGCTCGTTTCTGCGGGTCTGCTATGGTGGCTGTCGCGGCAAATTTCATGGAATGAATTATTTCTGACTATTCGCAATATTTACCGTCCGGCCCTGCTGCTATTCTTTAGTTTTGCCTTGCTGGGCAGCATGCTAAGGGCCTGGAGATACAAAATCCTGCTGCTCCCCCGCCGAATTTCATGGGGCCGGATTCTTATGGTAACTTTTATCCGCAACCTTTTCGTCGACCTGCTGCCGGCCCGCCTGGGATCCTTGTCTTATATTTATATTTTAAACCAGCGCCTCAAGTTCAGTTTTGAAGCAGCCGCATCTTCCTTTGTCCTGGCGTTTTTATTTGATTTTCTCACCTTGAGCCCTTTTTTAATCATTTCCCTGCTGCTGGTCGGATTTGGATCAAAAGTCCTTTCCGGACCATTTCTCCTGGGACTTTCCGTGGTCTTTTTCCTGGTCATCTTTTTGATTTTTTGGCAGCTCATCCCTCTAAGCCGAGGTGTTCAGGCGATTTTGCGCCATTTACTGAAAAAAATGGGATGGGAAAACCTGAAATGGGCAAAAACAGCTTTGGAAAAAATCCGGATAACCATAGCAGAATTAAAAAACATACAAGACCGGGGGATTAATTGGCAGCTGTTTTTTCTGTCTTTAGCCATCCGCCTGGCTAAATACGCAACTTTGTTTGTGCTTTTATTCGCACACCTGCGTCAACACGGATTCAGCTTGGAAATGAACAATTTTTTTAAATCCATTTTAGGGGTCACCGGAGCTGAATTGACCTCCGTCCTGCCAGTCAAGGGAATTGGAGGATTCGGCACTTGGGAATCAGCCTGGGCCTTGACCCTTCGCCTGATGCACTTTTCGCCCAATCTGGCTGTGATTTCCGGAATCGGTGTGCATCTCATCACCAATTTTTTTGAATACTTTCTGGGGATCATCAGCCTATTGATTCTCTATTTTCCTCTAAGAAATCAACGAAAATAAAAAGCAAGCAGCGCCGCGAGAAATATTTCATTTGCCTTCATCTCTAGTATTTAATAAAATAATGCTCAAAGGAATGATTGCGGGTATTTTATTTTTGAGTCGTTATTATTATTCGCTGATTCGTTTTATATACTAATCCGGAATTTTCTAAAAAATTTAATAAAAGGAAAAACGATATGGTAAAAAGAAGTGCGGAAGCAGATTTAAGACGAAAAAAATATCTCAAAGACCTTTTACAAAAGAAAGATAAAGATATTAAGTTTTGTGTAATGGGAGCCGGGCACGGCGGACTCGCCATGGCGGGGCATTTAGCTATCATGGGATTCCCGGTAAAACTCTATAATCGGGGGGAAAATAAAATCAGACCGGTTGCCAACCGCGGCAGCATTAAGGTCGAGGGCGAAGTTAAAGGATTTGGAAAGGTCAAACTGGCCTCCACCAATATCGAGGAATGTATCAAAGACGCGGATGTTTTAATGGTTGTGGTGCCGGCGACTGGACACAGATTCATGGCTAAAGCCTGTGCGCCCTATCTTAAAGAAAACCAGATTGTCATTTTGAATCCGGGCCGCACCTGCGGAGCCCTGGAATTCTTTCAAACTTTAAGAGAAGAAGGCGTCAAAAATGCTCCCTTCCTGGCGGAATCTCAAACTTTTTTGTATGCCTCCCGGGCAATCGGGCCGGCTCAGGCCCGGATTTTTGGAATCAAAAACGCCGTTCCCCTGGCCACTTTACCGGCTTACTGGATTCCGGGTATCCTGAAAGTATTAAACCGGGCGTACCCTCAATTTGTTCCCGGGGATAACGTGTTTAAGACCAGTTTTGACAATATCGGCGCTATTTTCCATCCCGCCCTGACAATACTGAATGCAGCCTGGATAGAAGAAACGCATGGAGATTTTGAGTTCTACATTCAAGGGGCCAGTGAATCTGTATCCAAGGTGCTGGAAAAACTCGATGAGGAAAGGCTGGCTGTAGCCGCAGCCCTGGGTATTAAAGCCATGAGCGCCAGGAATTGGCTGTATACTGCATACAGCGCCACCGGGAAAAACCTTTATGAATCCATCCATGATAATCCAGGATATATCGGCATTAAGGCTCCGGACCGGCTTCATCACCGTTATATTGATGAGGATGTACCCATGAGTTTAGTGGCTCTGTCTTCCTTGGGTGATATGCTGAAAGTGAAAACCCCCACTATCAAATTCATCATTCATATGGCCTCCCTGATGCGGGACAAGGATTTCTGGCAAAATGGGCGTACGATCGATAAACTGGGGCTCAAGGGTAAAAGCATAAAAGAAATCCGGCTGCTCGCTGTTTCCGGCGAGATATAAACTCAGCCTTGCCTGGTGTTCTATACTCAAATGGTGATCCCAAATAAATCCGACATCTTTTTATCCGGACTCCTGGAGAAAAAGCATATATCAGAAAAAGATATATCAGGTTTTTTAGAAACGGCATTATCCCGGGGTGGTAAGTTTGCAGAAATTTTTCTGGAATACCGGGTGTTCCACTCTGTCCGTATGGAAGACGACATCATCAAGGAAACATCTGAGTTTATCAGCCAAGGATTAGGCATCCGGGTTGTTCATGAAGATCAAACCGGGTACGGGTACACCAATCAATTGAACCGCAGCACCATCCGGGAAGCCGCTCTCACTGCAGCTGCCATTGCTTCCGGAAAACCCCGTTATTCAGCCCCGCAGTTGTTTTCTCAGCCGCAGCTGCTCCAGCTTTACCCCCATCCGGATTTTGATGCCGGGCTGGAGAAAAAAATTGCGGTCGTCCATGAGGCATATCAATCCGCTTCCCGCTTCGATTCCAGGATAAATAAAGTCAATGTCATTTTGATGGATCAATTGCAATATACCGGAATTTGGAATTCTCTCGGTTTAAAGGCTTTCGATCTCAAACCGCTCTTGAAATTGACCTGTGTGACCATAGCGGACCACAAAGGAACGAAAGAAGCGGGTTATTCCGGCGCCGGCGGTCGGATAGGATTGGAATATTTTCACACCCATTCTCCCCGCAAAATCGGAGAAGAGTCTGCCGAAGAAGCGATAACCCTGCTGGAAGCCCAGCCGGCGCCGGCGGGGGAGATGCCGGTTATTCTGGCTCCCGGCGAGAGCGGGGTTTTGATCCATGAAGCCGTCGGCCATCTGCTGGAAGCCGATTTTATCCGTAAAAAAACTTCTGTTTTTCATGATAAATACGGCAGGACTGTCGGAACCGAACAGGTACATATTTTTGATGATCCCACAATTCCTGAGTACCGCGGCAGCTACAATATGGATGACGAAGGGACGGTGCCGCAAAAAACCGGCCTTATCCAAAAAGGAGTAGTGACCGGGTTTTTGCAGGACCGTCTTTCCGCCAAGGCCATGAATATGGACATGACCGGGCACGGCCGCCGGGAAGATTATTCATGTATTCCTATTCCCCGGATGAGCAATACATATATCGATAACGGTGAATATGACGCAGAAGAAATCATTAAATCCGTGGATAAAGGCATATATGCGCGCCGCTTCCAGGGCGGCCAGGTCGAAGATTCGGGAAGATTCACGTTTTCCTTAAGCTCAGGCTGTCTGATAGAAAATGGAAAATTAACCGTGCCGGTCAAACAGGCCACATTAATCGGCAGTAATCTGGATATACTGCGTAAAGTGGTGCGGGTGGGAGGAGATTTAGCCTTCGGCCTTCCCACCGGCACTTGTGGAAAGGAGGGCCAATCGGCACCGGTAACAGATGGATGCCCGACGATTAAAATCAGCCGCATGACTGTGGGAGGGCAAACATGAGCCCGCCTCAGGCCAAAAACTCCCTGCTGCCATTAACGGAATGGGTAGTGGAATACGGAAAACGGTTACAAGCCGACGAGATCGAAGTGGCTGTTTCTGAAAGCGACCATCTGGAAATTGATGTCCGCAAAGGGCGAATAGAAAATTTAAACCGGGCGGTCTCACGCAGTTTGAGCATACGGGTATTGAAGAATCAGCGCAGCGCCGTTTCCGGCACCTCTGATTTATCCAAGCCCCTTTTAAAACGGCTTGTAAAACATGCACTGGACCGGGCAGGCCATTCTCAACCCGATCCTTACGCCGGGCTGCCGGGAACATCCTCCGTACCTCCGGACGCAGCCCTGCTTCGGCTGTATGATCCCGAAGTATCTGAATTAACCGCGGATTCAGGCATTGATCTAGCCATAGCCACTGAAAAGCGCGGGTTGAGCGATCCCCGTATTTCCAATACGCTGGGAGCTTCTTTCGCGTCCCAAGAGAGCCGGTTATTCCTGTCTAATTCCAATGGATTTTCCAGCGAATATAAAGAAACTTTGACTCATCTCGGAGTCGGACTTCAAGCCGGCGAAGGTGATAACCGGGTGGAAGGATACTGGTCTTCCACTTCCCGATTTTTAAATGAACTGGAACCGCCGGAGATTATTGCGGATACAGCTGTTCAACGGACTGTCCGGCTGCTCAAACCCAGAAAAATCTCCACTAAAAACGTTCCGGTCATTTTTGAGCCGAATATGACATCCTGGCT
>CAYRTV010000184.1:0-5981 GCA_964427225.1 uncultured Eubacteriales bacterium | reverse complement strand
GAGCCGGGCGGCGGCGTGCCCACCGGATTGATGTCCGGCCGCAATGTCACCCAGATTATCTGCAAAAAAGAGGGGAAGAAATTCACTGCGGGAAACCATTGATTTTCACCGTCTCTTAAAATAACATTAGTTTAAGAGGTAACATGATGAAAACCGGAATTATTTTTGTTTTATTATGCCTGCTGCCGGCGGCTATTCTCTCCCAGCAGGACAGGCCCCGGGCTAGGGAATTCGGCATAACTCCGGGCATTTTTTCGCCCGGACATCTTAACGCGATTACGGATGTGGCCGGAGTCACGGTCGGCCATGTCACTTTAATCCAAGGAGACGATATCCGCACAGGTGTGACCGCCGTTTTGCCCCATTCCGGAAATGTGTTTCAAGACAAAGTTCCGGCCGCTTTTTATGCCGCCAATGGTTTCGGCAAACTGACCGGAACCACCCAGCTGGATGAACTGGGACGCCTGGAAACCCCGGTGGTGCTCACCAATACCCTAAGCGTGCCCACAGCTGCTGACGCAGTGATCGACTACATTCTTGGATTACCCGGCAATGAAAGCATCATGTCCGTCAATCCTGTCGTAGGAGAAACCAACGACGGATTTCTCAATGACATCCGGGGGCGGCATGTCAAAAAAGAACACGTACTGGAAGCCATACGGAAAGCTTCCGGCGGACCGGTGGAAGAAGGTGCGGTCGGAGCCGGGACCGGTACTTCCTGTTACGGATTTAAAGGCGGCATCGGCACCGCTTCGCGCAAACTGCCGGAAAAGCTGGGCGGGTATACGGTCGGCGTTTTGGTCCAGACCAATCACGGCGGCGTCCTTATGATCGACGGGCTGCCCGCCGGCCGATTCCTTGAACAGTATTCGTATCAACGCTTTCTTGATGAAAATGAAGAGGGCTCCTGCATGATGGTGGTGGCGACGGACGCCCCGCTTTTAAGCCGCAATCTCAAGCGCCTGGCCAAGCGGGCGCTTCTGGGCATCGCCCGCACCGGTGGTTATTATTCCAACGGCAGCGGTGATTATGCCATCGCTTTCTCCACCGCGGAAGAGGTCCGCCAGCCGTACCGGGGAAAAAGTGCTTCCGAACAATTCACAGTGCTGCGCAATGACCGCATGTCGCCGCTTTTTCTAGCCGCTGCCGAAGCAGCGGAAGAAGCCATCCTCAATTCCCTATTCAAAGCGGTGGAAATCAAAGGCCGCAATGGACATGTTCAGCACGCCCTGCCCCTGGATAAAATCCGCGAACTCATGAAAAAGCATAATTATCAATAAGCCGGTCAATCCACTCCGGCTTTAATTGCGGTCTGTCTTGATTTTAAAAAAATCATTTTGAACTTATTACAGATAAATTTGACTGGTTTCCATTTTGGTTTTATAATGGTTGCACATTGACTTCATAAAGGATACTCAATGGCGACTCTGACTATTAAAAATATCCCGCAAGACGTTTATGAAAGGCTGAAGCGCCGCGCCAAAGCCAGCCGGAGAAGCATCAACCAGGAAGTGATCGCGGTTATTGAACAGGCCCTTGAAACACCCCCTATTGAGGTGGATGCCGCATTGAAACGGACCCATAAAATCCGGGAATTGACCGCACAATACTGCATCAGGGATGAAGAACTGGAACAGTGGAAGAACGAAGGCCGAAAATGATTGCAGTGGATTCGAACATCATCATTTATATCCATGTTCAAAGCACATGGACAGGCAAGGCTCTACAGGTCCTTAAGAAAGATCCCCAATGGATATCGCCTCCGCTATGGGAAAGCGAATTCCGCAATGTTTTGGCAGGATACATGCGCCGGCGCATCCTGAATCTCGAACAAGCCCAGCTGATTATGAATTCAGCCCTCAAGACCATGGAAGGCCGGGAGATCCTTCCTCCATCCAATCTCGTGCTGGAACTGGCCGCTTCCAGTGATTGTTCCGCTTATGACTGCGAGTATGCCGCCCTGGCCAAGCATCTCCATATCAACCTCATCACAAATGATCAAAAAATCCTTCACAATTTCCCGGAAACAGCCGTCAGTATGGATGCATTTTTAGTTTCACCTTGAACGATTTAGCCGAATGAGGAGACGCAAGCCGGAAGATGCAGTGAGATTCGGCCCGCCTAAAAGGAAAAAAAGTGGCCGAAAAAAATTTTTACTCTTGCATATCATTAAAAATGAACCAATAATAATAGATATCCCCATTATTTCATCAATAACCCAGGAGGGGAGATGACACGACGATACGATGACAAACGAACCATCGGGATCCTCGGCGGGATGGGGCCGGAAGCCACCGCCCGCATGTTTGAGCTGATCATCAAAACCACCGCCGCGGAAAAGGACCAAGACCACCCCAAAGTGATCATCTACTCCAATCCGGAAATCCCTCCCCGCACCGACGCCATTTTCCGTTCCGGGCCCAGCCCGGTTCCGTTGCTGATTGAAGGCTTCCAATCCCTCAAACGAGCCGGCGCGCACTTTATAGTCATGCCCTGTATTACCGCCCATCATTTTCTGGAAGAAGTAAGGCGGGAGATCGATTTTGACCTCATCGACCTGGTAGATGAGACCCGGGACTGCATTTGCGGTCTGTCTCCTGAAGTGCATAAAGTCGGCATTCTGGCCAGCACCGGCACCCTCCAGGCCGAAATCTTCGATCAGACTTTTGAACGCGCCAAGCTGGAAATCATCCGCCTCCCCAAAAGAACACAAAAAAAAGTAATGAAAGCGATTTTCGGCTCCAAGGGGCTTAAAGCGGGGTTCACGCAGGGCGAGGCCAAAGCCTGGCTGACAGACGCGGCCGGCGAGCTCATCCAAAAGGGGGCGGACGTGATTGTCGGGGGCTGTACGGAAATTCCGCTCTCTATACAAGATGAAGACTTGCCGGTGCCGTTTATAGATCCCATGCAGTGCGCGGCCGTCGCCGCGGTGCGCCATGCCGGCTATCCGGTCAGAGGAGAAGAAAAATAGGAGGACGAATATTCATGCAAAAAAACGCCAGACTTATCAAATGGAGCATCCTGATAATCATACCGGCCGCCATATTCCTGCTGGTGGCCACCGGACCCAACCATTCATCCGATTCAGAAGTCTTTCCGGTCTACCCGGAAGGCTGCACCTCTATTCTCGTCGGTAAAGACGCCTCGGTAGACGGCTCGGTCATGACCACTCATACCGCCGACTGCGGCGTATGCGATTTCACCTTTCATTTTGTCCCGGCCGCCGACCATGAGGAGGGGGCTGAGCGCAAAATCTATCACATCAATCAGATCAAAACCTGGCCGCCTGAAACCGGAGGCAAGTGGGTGAAAGCCCTGGAGGAAGGCGACACCGGCAAGACCATCCCCCAGGTGCCCCATACTTATTCCTATATCCATGGTGTGTTCGGCTACATGAACGAGCATCAGCTGGCCATGGGCGAATCCACCATCGGCTGCCGGATGAAAATGCGCAATCCCACGCCGGCCGCCACCTTTGACATCACCATGCTTACGCTCATCGCCATGGAACGCTGCAAAACCGCCCGTGAGGCGATTAAACTCATGGGCAGCCTGGCCGAAAAGCACGGTTACGGCTTTCATGACAGCGGCGAGATGCTGGCCGTAGCCGACGCGGAGGAAGCCTGGATTTTCGAGATCATGCCGGTCGGCCCGCTGTGGACGCCGGAAAGCGGGAAACCGGGCGCAGTTTGGTGCGCGCAGCGCGTGCCCGACGATCATGTCAGCGTCTGCCCCAATGAATCGCGCATCGGCGAAATCGATATGGATGACGAAGAATATTTTCTGGCATCCCCTAACGCCGTTTCATACGCCGTTGAAAACGGATTCTACGACCCGGAAAGCGGCGAGCCTTTTAACTGGAAAAAAGCCTACTCCCCCACTGAAGGCAGCGCCGAAAGCACGCAGGGCCGGAGGGGCCGGCTGTGGCGCTTTTTTGACATGGCCGCGCCCTCACAGAATTTCAGCGCCGATACGCCCAATATGGATTTCCCCTTCTCGGTCAAACCGGATAAAAAGGTGTCCTTAAGCGATGTTATGGCCATGACCCGGGATAAGTATGAGGGGACCCGCTTCGATCCCGCGGACGGCCTGACCGGAGGCCCCTTCCAAAATCCCAACCTGTTCTGGGGCTTCAAGCACGGTGAGGACCGTTACAACGCCCCCCGCTGTATTTCCGTCCCCAATGTCGAATATACCACCGTCACCGTCTGCCGCGACTGGCTGCCGGCGCCCATCGCCGGTATGGTCTGGCTGGCTTTTGGCGCCCAGGATACGTCCTGCTATATGCCGCTTTTCGCGGGTATGACCCGGATCCCCGAATCCTTCAGCATCGGCGACCACTGGGTGTTTGACAGGGATTCGGCCCGCTGGGCGTTTGATTATGTGGATTACCATGTCCAGCCGGTCTATGACCATGCCATCAAGGAGGTTCAGGCCGCCCAGAAACGATGGGAGCAGGGCGCTATGGATAAGCTGCCCGCTATTGAGGAAACCGCGGCCGATATCTACGCGGACGACCCGGCCCGGGCCCGGGAGTTTTTAACCGACTACGCGGTCAACTTCGCGGAAAATGTGATCAAGGCCTGGTGGGAGCTGGGCGATTCCCTGCTGGTTAAATACAACCACTTCCGCGTTTATGACTCGGAAAAACGCAATGCCGGCCGCCTGGATTATCCTGATTTCTGGAAAGAGGCCTTAGTCGAACGCGAGGACCTGGAACCCTCCGGAGCCGGCCGTTAGAAGATGATAAAGGAACGCCGATTTTCATCGAAGCGGACAATGTCCCCGGATCAAAAAAAACAAGTCCGCCATCGTATAGCAGAGCTTATAAAAAAGAAGTCCAATATCGCATTCGCCTATATCCACGGGTCATTCGCGGCGGATGGGGCTTTCCGGGATATCGATGTTTCGGTCTTTTTTATTGATAATTCCAGCTTGGATGAGGAAATAGAATTAGCCTCATTATTATCAAAAAAAATAAAAGCGGATGTGGATGTCACCCGTCTCAATCAGGCCCCCATTTATTTCCAGACTTCTGTCATAACGAAAGGAAACCTTCTTTTCAGCCGGAATGATAATCTATGGACTGATTTTTTAGAAAAAACCGGCAGAAAATACCGGGAATACGCTCATTTCCGCAACCTTTACCTGGGTATTGAAGGGATGATTGATCATGTCTGACATCAATTTAGACAGAATAACAAAAAACAAAGCCGACATTTTAGACATCCAGCAGAAAATCCATGAGATCGTAGACAAGGATAAAAAATTATTTTTAAGTGATGCAAGAAATCCATTAAGCCTGAAATATATGCTGATACAAGCCGTCGAAGCAATAACCGATTCCTGTCAGCATATATTAGCCAAGTCCTTTGGCGCACCATGTGTGGGTTATTCCGATTGTATAGATAAAGCTGAAAAAAAGAATATCATTTCTGCAGCTCTTGCCGAAAAGTTAAAAAAGCTGGTTAATTTGCGTAATGCACTGATTCATCGATACTGGATCATTGATGACGAGAAACTGCTGGAATTAACTCAAGACAACATCAAAGACCTCAAAGAATTCACAAACCAAATTGATAACTACATCTCTAACGAATTTCAGTCTGAATAAAAACAGCATCTTCCATAATAAGATGCTTTTCTTTTGACTATTTGTTTGAATGATTTGGCTCAGCAAGGCTCAGCAGATCAATTTTCAATTGACGTGCTCTTGAACTCTGAAACAACCAAGTTTAAATAGTCCTCGTTTTCAATCAGAAAATACAGACGTCTGTTCTGTGCTTTGGCGTATGTGTAGCTTTCAACTCCGTATCTAGCGGAACTGTCCCAGATCAGTTTCCCGCCCAGTTTTCCGTCCGGGTCAAAAATATCATGGACAATGCCGTCTTCTCTCTTTTAAAAGGTCCGCACATATAAGAACCCTTCGTCATCAATAAAAAACGAATGAAAGGGCGGCGCCTAGCCATAGACACCCATCT
>CAYRTV010000183.1:0-6009 GCA_964427225.1 uncultured Eubacteriales bacterium | reverse complement strand
GGTTTCTTTCCTTATCTTTTTCTTCTTCCCTTTTTACTTTAAGGGCCTTGCCGATGGAATCAGCCATCGGTTTGTACAGCTCCATGTCCTCTGATGACCATTCTCCGGGAGCCTGTTTTTTTTCCAGCATGATCACGCCGGCAGGATGATCATCCATGGGAATTTGAATCAAGAGGACGGATTGAATGTTTCGTTCGGTCCACAATTCTTTCTCTTTCACCGCTTCCGCAGGCAGCGCCGAAACATCCTGGACCACAACCGGCTCGGTCGCATTCAAGTTTCGTGACAGCCATGGAAGTGAGGCCAAAGAAATGTTCTGAAGCAGATCCATGTCGGACTCTTCCCCTTCAGGGTTCCATTCATGCGTATTATCCATCTTGGTGTTCTTATCATAGAGTAAAAACAAAGCCGCCCGGTCAGCTTCCGATCTCTGCCCCATATCAACTAAAGTTTCCTGAATCGCACTGTCAAGATCAAACTCCCCGATCATCCGGGATAAACAGCGGGAAAGATATTTTTCAAAACCTAATTTTTTCTTTATGTCGCGCTCGCCTTCCTGATTTTGAGGTAATTCATAGGCTGTTGCCATAACTCCATTGATGGAGCCGTCGCGGTTGAATACAGGGGTCATCCGGATATGAATGAAATCTTTCTCTCCGCCTTTACCTGGGACGGCTGTGCTGACGCCGGAGGATTTTTGATTCTCCAAGACTTTCCTCATTTCCGAGGTAAGACCAGCTTCGCTAAATGCAGCAAGGTCCCAAATCACCTGGCCTCGGATTTCATCCTCACTATCTATATTGAATTTCTTTATTATTTCGTGATTGATAAAACGGATTTTTCCCTGGACATCAATAGACATGATACCGACAGGTGCATCTTCCAAAAGACTGCGCAGATGTTCTTTTTCACCGCGCAGCAGCTGGGATTCCCGGCTGCGGTCAGCCTCGGCCGCTTCCATTTCGGTAATTTTTTGACGAACATTATCCAAATCTTTTAAAAGCTTCGTTCTGATTTCATTCATTTGATTCAATCCTCGGGGAATTATGCCTAACCCCTCTTAAATGTTTCTGTATGTTTAATATGACTCTTTTGTCTTGTGACATTCAATAACCTCTAAAGATGAATTGAGGGGTGAAATCCAAAGGGCCGCCTAAGATCCTTCGCTGCGCTCAGGCCCCGGTTCCGCTTATTTACTTCTGAATACTGATCTTAGATATTTGACAGCGGGCTTTATCAGCGGCATTCCCGTATCCTATTTGGTTTCTCTTTACTCTTTACTCATCACTCTCTGCCTTTTGCTTTTTGCGTTTTGCCTTTAGCGGTTTGCGGTTTGCGGTTTGCGAATGACTTTTAATCGTACGCGACCGGTTCCAGACCAACATGCCGGCAGAAAAAATCCAGATAGCGGTTGATCCGGTCCAGTTGATGGCTCGGTTCTCCAATTCCGTGACCTTCCCGCGGATATTTGACATATATAACGTCTTTATCCAGATCCCGTAAAGCCTGGTAAAACTCCTGGGCTTGACTGGGCGGCACCCGGGCATCCTCGGCACCATGCATAATAAGCACCGGCGATGTCACTTGTTTGACATACCGGATAGGAGAGTGTTTCTCATAAAGTTCCTCGTTATCCCAGGGCATGCCGAAAAACCATTCCAGATAATTGGGAATATCCGTGGTGCTGTACATGCTGTAGAGATTCGGGAGGCCGGCGCCGGGAGAAACCGCTTTAAACCTGTCAGTCTGAGTCACAATCCAAAAGCTCATATATCCGCCGTAGCTCCAGCCGTAGCAAATCATTTTTTCCGAATCGGCCCAGCCTTGTTCGATACAAAAATCCACGCCGGTCATGCAGTCATCATAGTCTTTGATGCCCCATTGCTTGCGGTTGGCATTGACAAATTCCTGGCCGTAATTGGAGCTGCCGCGAAAATTGGGCTGCAGAATCATGAAACCATTCCCGGCCAAAACATGATTTAAGGAGCGGAAAGACACTGTAGCGGCACCGCTGGGCCCTCCATGGGGGTTAAGAATCAGCGGATAGGCTTTCCCTTCTTCATAATCGACCGGTTTGGTAAGAACGCCTTCAATCCATTGGCCGTCGGAGTTTTTCCACCGGATTGTAGACACATTTCCGGTCCATACGCCTTCCTCTTTAAGCCAGGTATTGGTTTCGGTCAAGCGGACGATTTTCCGCAAATCCGCATCTCCGGTATACAGTTCGCCCGGCCACCGGGGTGCGCTGTGTACCCAGACCCAAATTTTGCCGTCTTCAGAAAGTTGCCACTGATAGTTGCCTCCTTCAGGGGGCTCCAGTCGCCTCACATCCCGTGAAGACAAATCCAAGGCGAAGAGGTTCAAAGCGGTCCGGTCTCCTGCATACCAATAAATAGCATTGCCGCCGGGTGCCCAGATCGGAGTTCCAAAGTCACGGTCGAAATCAGACAGATATTCCTGTACATCTCCGCCCGCAGACGGAATAATAAGCAGTTTATTAAGAAGTGTGCTGGTGCTGGGGTATGAATTAGACGCGAATGCGATTGTTCCCCCATCCGGAGACCAGCGAGGACTGGAATCCGGCCCCGGGTTCTCATATAATTTCTCTTTATTCTTGGTGGTCAGATCCACCCGCCAAATATCACTGGCATAACTGTCATCCACCTTCGGCGTCGGACGGCTGACAAACAGGATTTCTTTTCCATCCGGAGACCATTGCGGGTCACTGACAGTAAACTCCCCTTCGGTGATTCGAGTGGATTCTTTCTTTTCGATATCAAAATGCCAGAGATGCGTCATCCGGAAATCTTCATCCATCACAATTTCATCATCCTTCTTTTTGCGGGCTTCTTTCTCTTCTTTACTCAAAGGGTCTCGTGCCAGAAACAGGATGCTTTTCCCGTCCGGACTGATCTCAAATGAACGTATTCCCTCTTCATGATGGGTCACTTGCCAGGCTTCACCGCCGTCAGCCGGCATGAAGAAAATCTGGCTGCCGCCTTCGTCTTCCCCTTTTTCTCCGCGGGAAGATAAAAACGCAAACATTTGTCCGTCCGAAAACCAGGCCGGAGATGAACAGCTTTCTTCCCCCCGGGTCATTTGCCGTCCTCCAGTGCCGTCTATTCCGATCATCCAAACATGCGTTGTGCGCTCATAATTTTCATCTTCCATATCCCGAATACTTAAAGTGTATAGAACGGTTTTCCCGTCCGAAGACAACGCCGGGCTGCCGACGGATACGATACGCAAGGTATCCTTCGGCGACATGGCCCGCCCGGTTTGCGCTTCCCGGCTGGAATGCAGATAGGTTCCGGCCGACGCCAGAACCAAGATCAAAACCGGAATGATAAATATTTTTTTTGAATAGGAATGCTCTTTTTTCATCACGACCTCCTGCCTTTTTCTTATCATAATGCCGGATAATATTGCAAGAGAACAACCGGTGAAGCGGCGTTCGAGGCCGGCTGACGCGATATGGAAGATTTAGCCTTCCGAGTGCCGGGTTTACGTTTTGGCGGGCATTATGCAAACGGTTTCTGCCAGCCGATTTTAAGCTT
This sequence comes from uncultured Eubacteriales bacterium, assembly GCA_964427225.1. Classification (GTDB taxonomy): domain Bacteria; phylum Acidobacteriota; class Aminicenantia; order Aminicenantales; family Aminicenantaceae; genus CAYRTV01. Next base: position 2,452 of record CAYRTV010000183.1, on the reverse strand, counting down.
GCGCAGGAGGTCTCCGGAATAGACAGCATTTGGCAGGACTTCACATTCCGCCCAGCAGCCGGGGCAAGCCCTCACCCATTGCCGCTGCTGTTCGGCGGCGCAGCTGCGCCAAATGTCCTCTAATGTGTCTTTCCGTAAATCGCCGACAATCCGCGAGTTGAATTGACAGGTGGGGATACGGCCGTCAGGCAAAATCCTAAGATGGGAGCTTAAAGCCACACAGGGCGGATTTGGATATCCCCGGTTGGAAAGCAGCCGGTTTTGAACGCCGCTCCAATAGTATTTTTTAGCTGTTTTATTAAGGAAGGGGGCTTGTTTCAAGTCCCCTTCGATTTCCTTAAGCAGGCTGCCGATCTGATCGCAGGAAAAATCACCGAAAGTCGTAAATTCTCCCGCAGCGACCGGCGCCACATTGACATCATCGGATTGATGATAGGTTGCACTGGCATTATAAGCCATAACGGCATGCACAGGAATGCCAAATGGTTCGAGATACCGTTTCAATTTCCTGTGCTCCGTCACACCCTGGGCGTCCACTATCGTTTGGTTCACGGCCAGTTTTAAGCGGGTTTTTTTCCGAACCGATTGCAAGGTCTTTAAAGTCGCAACGGCGTTTTCCCAAGCACCGGGAATACCTCTGATATAATCATGCTTTTCCCGCATGCCGTCCAACGATACCAGGAGATAGAGAGGATTGTCCGGGCAATATTCTTCGCAGAAACGGACAATCCTCTCCTCCATTAAACCATTGGTTGTGATATGTAGAAACAGAGGTTTGAGATGCTGTTGTATGACTTTTACAATGGACGGTAAATCTTTTCTTAAAAAAGGCTCTCCGCCGGTGATCCGGACAAAATCCATCTTGGGAAATAAAGAAAAATAATTCCGGATTTCATCCGGATTTAATTCATTTTGAGATTCACGTTTCCAGCAATCGCACATAATGCAGCGGGAATTGCAACGGTAAGTGACAAGCCAGGTAAGATAACGGGGCCAAACATGCTTGTGCTGCTTATTCCTGTGAAGCGCCCGGAAAAAAGACAGCACACGTGTCATGCCCACGCCTCGGCCTGACGGAATCCGCGTGCTGCTGATACGCCGGAGCGGGGATGCTCAGGCAGGTGCTTTTGGATGACCGCCAGGGCTTGCGGATTCCCATATAATATATTCCGGTCAAACGACAGCTCAAAAGCTCCGGACTGGTCTAAAAAATCTCTCAAAATATTTTCATTCAGCTCATCCATGGGAATAGACCAGCCTCCGCCTGATTCTTGTAAATAATGACCGTTGATTTCCTGTTCATAATTTTTAGGCTCCGGCATGGCCAGGACCGGCTTGCCCAGGTATAAGGCCTCACCGACCAGCTGATTGCCGGCCGTCGAAACCAGTCCGCGGCATCCCGCCAGATCATCCACAAAGCGGTAAAGATCCACATTATAAAAACGCAGGCAGCCGAAAGACGGTCGCTGACCCAGGCCGTATACCCTGACTTCTATTCCGCATTTAGCCAAAGACTCCAAAACATTGGAGGAAGCGCAGCGCCGCAAGTACGCAACCAGGTAGGGACGGTTTTCCGTCCGCATCTGGACAATTTCCGGCCGCAGCAGCACACCAATCTGAGTCACTTTTTTAAAAGACGGTTTGACCGGAGGAAAGTAGAAGGATGATACAATGGTGGCTTTCTGCCCCTGGTAATAGGACTTCACCACTTTTCCCATCAAGGCCGCTTTTTTTCTCAATTTTTCCGGCAGTGTATCCAGGTCGGAAACCACTAAAAAGTGCTGATGATCCAGACTGATGAAAGGGACCTCGCAGGATTTGGCCGCCCGCGGGAGTGCCGGTTCAAAGTCGGTAATGACCAAGTCAGGTTGTCCAGCTTCGATTTCTTTTTTCAGCATGCGGACCAGCATAGGAAGGTGAACCAGATATTTGGCTCCCAATATACCCGTTTTCAAATAACTCAGTTCAGAACCGGAATTATGCTGCAGCATTCCCGGTATTCGCTTGACGTTGACATTGGTTCTCTCATAAACCGGGGACAAAAGCTCATATGCATGCCCGGGCGCAAACAAAGTGATGGTATGATGATGCCGAAGATCCTCAATGATCGTCCGCACCCGGGTGGCATGTCCGCGTCCTTCTCCGCCTACACTGTAAAAAATTCGGCTCATTCTCGCCTCGCTTTCATATCGATTCAAATTCTGACTGAAAACTGTTTATCTCAAATTAAATTTGGGTTAAAAAGCGGTTAATTATCCGGCTCGCGTCGCTCTATCCCCATGTCATTCCCGGAGCGCAGCGACGGTAACCTTAGCCTGAATTATTCATAAAAAAATTTTGATCTTTTTGCACATTCTTTTTTATCAGCGATTAACATGATTTGTATTGAAAGTTCAGATGGAAAGTTTTTCATTTGCACATTTATATTATAATCGCAATTTTTTTACCCTTC
>CAYRTV010000182.1:1258-6030 GCA_964427225.1 uncultured Eubacteriales bacterium | reverse complement strand
AGCTGCTTGAGCCGACAGCACATAAGGTTTGGGAAGATGCCTCCTCCGGCTTTCCTCCCAAACCTTATGTGCTGTCGGCTCAAGCAGCTGCATTTGGACCGCCTGAGGCTGCAGTCCCTCCGCTACTGATTGGGCCATGATTTCATAACGGTGAATCATCTCATTCAGGGCTTCTTGTTCGCTCAGGCCGAGGAGCAGGGTTTCGTACCGGAGTCCTGCTTGGCCCAAACTGATTCCCTGGTCTTCGGCATAATCAGCCATGGCGGCGGCGGTGTCAAAGAGTGCGCGGCCTTTTTCCATATAAAAGACCGGTTCCGTCAACCGCAAGCTCCTTATTCCGGGAAGATCGTGAATATTTTTCAGGATATTCTCCGGCAGCATTCCAGTGCCGCGGAAGTGAAATAACGCATGCCCTTCTTTCTCCAGACGATGGGCCAGAACCACCGGTGCGGATTCTAAAATCTGTTTGAATTGGGGCTCATTTTCAGGCCGTGATTCGATCAGGTAATCGTACGTTTTTCCATCTAAAAGAACATCCCATTCATTTACATGGGTTATCTCCACCAATCCCCCGCCGATGGAACGGGCCGCAATGGTCAGGCGATTTCCTTTTTCTCCCGTTAACACAATCAGGACAGCATTGGGATGTCCGTCCGGCAGCGGGGATATGCGGAAATCCATATCAATACCGGCCGCCTCCGCCTCCTTCAAAGCTGATTTGAACCGGTCATCGGTGATACTCCAATTCATCAGACCGGCAGCCAAGGCCAAATCCACTCCTTGCTGCCTGTAAACCTGGGCATAAGATCCGTCCGGATCAAAAGTAAAAACAGCTCTCCTGGTCTTTTCACCCAAGAGGCACCGGCTGATACGGCCGATTCGGTAAGAACCGGCCGTATGCGAACTGGAGGGGCCCCGCATAACCGGACCCAGTACATCATTGAAGATGCTTATGAACATTGAGTTTCAGATCACTTTCCCGCCATCTTCCGGTATATTTCATACCGTTCCCGGGCGCTTTCCGCGGCCTGCTTAAACAATTTTTTGGCCCGTTCGGGATATTGCTGTTCCAGAGTCCGGTAACGGATTTCATTTTCAAGAAATGTATGATAGTCCACTTTCGGTTCCCGCGAATCTAAAATGAAGGGATTCTTTCCTTCTTTCGCCAAGGCGGGGTTATGCCGGTAAAGGAACCAGTAACCGGAATCTACGGCTAATTTTTCTTCCTGCTGGGTCTTGCTCATGTCGAATCCGTGGTTGATACAGGGGGCATACGCTATGATGAGTGAAGGGCCGTCGTAAGCTTCCGCTTCCAGAATGGCTTTTAAGCATTGATTCTGATTAGCCCCCATGGCGACTGAAGCCACATACACATAACCATATGTCATGGCGATTCGCCCCAGGTCTTTTTTGGTGGTGGGCTTTCCTGCGGAAGCAAATTTCGCTACAGAACCCATCGGTGTCGCTTTGGAGGCCTGACCGCCGGTGTTGGAATACACTTCCGTATCCAGCACCAAAACATTTACATTTTTGCCTGCGGCCAGCACATGGTCCAATCCGCCGTATCCGATATCATAGGCCCAGCCGTCACCGCCTATGGCCCAGACGCTTTTTTCTACAAAATAGTCTTGCAGTTCAATGATTTTCTGAATCACCGGGCGGATTGTATCTGAAGCCTTGTCCAAAGCCTTAGGCAGCAGTTTTTTAGTTGCTTCAGCCGCTTTAAACGCTTCTTCATCCACAGATGTCCATAATTCCTTATTCTTCCTTAAGGCCGTCTTCAATTCCCGGCCTACGTTGTCTGCTCCCAGCAGGCATTCGATATTATTCAGTAATTGATTCCGGTTTGCTTCCACCGCCAGCCGCATGCCGAATCCATATTCAGCATTATCCTCAAACAATGAATTGGCCCAAGTCGGTCCCCGGCCGTGGCGGTCTTTGCAATACGCCGCTGTGGGGAAAGTCCCCGCCCAAATAGTAGAGCACCCAGTGGCATTGGCAATGATCATGCGGTCGCCGAACAGTTGAGTGGCCAGCTTAACATAAGGAGGCTCACCGCAGCCGGCGCAGGCGCCATTGAATTCCAGATAGGGCTGGAGAAACTGGCTGCCTTTCACCGTCGTGCGTTTAACTCCATCGAGAATATTGTAAGGAAGCTGCTCAAAGAACTCTTCTCTTTCTTTCTCTCCTGATTCAAGGACTTCGTCAATAGGAACCATTTCCAGGGCCTTATTCTTAGAAGGGCAAACGTCCACACAATTTCCACAAGCAACACAGTCATCGACAAACACTTGAACCCTGAACTTAAGATCGCGGTCGTTTTTGGTTTTGGATTTCAGCGTCGTGAAGTCTTCCGGAGCATTGTCTAATTCTTTAGGGTCAATCTGTTTGGTGCGAATTGTGGCATGGGGGCAAACTAAAACGCATTGATTGCACTGGATGCAGTTTTCCGGTATCCAGCGGGGAATCTCCGGCGCTACCCCCCGTTTCTCCAGTTTGGTGGTTCCGGTGGGAACGGCGCCGTCTATCGGCATCTGTGAGACCGGAATGATATCGCCTTTAAAGTGCATGGAAGGAGCCATCACATTTTTCGCAAAATCAGAGGCATCATCCGGAATCAGTTTGGCTTCAGGTACAGATTGGGTTATTTCACCCGGAATCGGAACTTCTTCCAGGGCGTCAACCGCTTTATCCACTGCTTCCCAATTCATCTTGACGATGTTTTCACCTTTTTTAATAAAAGTTTTTTCGATGGCGCCTTTGATCAGCTTGATAGCCTGATCTTCCGGCAAGACCCCTGAGATTTTGAAAAAAGCCGCCTGCATAACGGTGCTGATCCGGTTACCTAAACCTACATCCTGGGCGATCTTCAGGGCATCGATATTGTAGACTTTTATTTTTTTATTGATAATGGTTTCCTGCATATCCCGGGTGAGATGATTGAAGACATCCTTGCTGTCCCATTTGGAATTCAGCAGAAAAATCCCGTTTTCCTTGATTCCCGCCAAAATGTCATAGCGGCCGATATAGGAATCCTTGTGCAGGGCAATAAAATCGGCGGTATTCAGCAGGTATTGGGATTGAATTTTTTCTTTGCCGAAACGGAGGTGGGAAATAGTCACCCCCCCGGATTTTTTGGAATCATATTGAAAATAACCCTGTCCGTACATATCGGTATTGTCACTGATGATTTTGATGGAATTTTTATTGGCGGAGACGGTGCCGTCGGATCCATAACCCCAGAATTTGCACCGGATGGTGCCTTCCGGTTCGGAATCAAGCGGTTCGCCGACATCGAGAGATTTATGCGTGACATCGTCGTTGATTCCCACTGTGAAATCGTGAGTGGCTTCGCCGTCCAGGTGATCATAAACCGCTTTCACCATGGCCGGTGTGAATTCTTTGGATGATAAGCCGTAACGGCCGCCGATAATTTCGATGCCGCGTCCGGAAAGAGCGACGGAAACATCCAGATACAAAGGCTCGCCGATGGCGCCGGGTTCCTTGGTCCGGTCCAGAACGGCGATTTTTTTAACACTGTCCGGAATCACTTTTTTCAAGGCTTCAATCGAGAAAGGCCGGTACAGTCTCACTTTAACTGCACCCACCTTTTCTCCTTTCCCAGTCAGGTAATTCACCGTTTCTTCAATGGTTTCTACGGCAGAGCCCATAGCCACGATAATTTTTTCTGCCTTGGGGTCCCCGATATAATCAAACAGATGATAACGGCGTCCGATTTTATCTCCGACTTTATCCATATATTCCTGTACGATTTGGGGGGCCGCTTGATAAAACTTATTTACGGTTTCCCTTCCCTGAAAATAAACATCCGGATTTTGCGCTCCCACTTTTAAGAACGGCCGCTCCGGATTCATGGAACGGGAACGAAATTCTTCGATATATTTCATCTCCACCAGTTCCGCTAAAGTCTCATAGGGAATCATTTCCACTTTTTGGATTTCATTCGAAGTCCGGAATCCATCAAAAAAGTGGACAAACGGAATCTTGGATTTTAAGGCGGCCAGGTGAGCTACCGCTGCCAAATCCATAGCTTCCTGAACGGAGCCGGAAGCTAAAAGAGCAAACCCGGTATTCCTGGCTGACATGACATCCGAATGATCTCCGAATATAGACAGGGATTGACAAGCCAGGGACCGGGCGGAAACATGAAACACGGTCGGAAGCATTTCTCCGGCGATTTTGTGCATATTGGGCAGCATCAGCATCAGGCCCTGCGATGCCGTAAAAGTAGTGGTCATGGCTCCGGCGGAAAGGCTGCCATGGACTGCTCCGGAAGCGCCTCCCTCGGACTGCATTTCAACCACATTCAACTTTTGGCCGAAAATATTTTTCCTGTCTTCTGAAGCCCAGGCATCGGCCAGTTCGCCCATCAAAGAGGAAGGTGTGATCGGATAGATCGCCGCCACCTCGCTAAAAGCATAGGCAACATGAGTTGCAGCCACATTCCCTTCGATAGGTTCAAAATTTTTTTCGGTTTTTAATCTTTTTTCCATTTTTTTAGCCATTTATTAACTCCTATGATTGCTATTGATTAATTAGTTTGTTGTTTCTCGCTTCGGCACTGAATGGGCAAGCACGTTTTTCAGAGCGGCGAGTTTATTGCTTAATCTTTAATTTCCGTCCGTCCTTCCAGTGATTTTCTTATCGTCACTTGATCGGCATAATCGAGATCGGAACCAACCGGCAAACCCATCGCCAAACGCGTCATTTTGACCGGGTAATCCTTTAAAAGACGGAATAAATAAGCGGCT
>CAYRTV010000182.1:0-1248 GCA_964427225.1 uncultured Eubacteriales bacterium | reverse complement strand
AAGTGGGATTAGTCGCGATTATAATCTCCTCAAAGCTGCCGTCCTTAATTCTTTTCAATAATTTTTCAGGTTTAAGCTCATCCGGCCCGCGCCCCTTCAGGGGAGATAAAGCCCCTAAAAGCACGTGATACCGGCCGCTGAAAATGCCGGTTTTTTCAATGGCATCAACATTGAAAGGCTCTTCAACAATACACAGCACATCATCCCTGCGGTCATCGTCACGGCAATATTGGCAAGGATCTATATGAGTCAAGCTGCTGCAGATGGAACACGTGAAAATCCGGCTTTTAGCTTCGCGGATGGCATCAGCCAGGGTATCCGCTTCATCCTGACTTAATCCTATAATATAAAACGCCATTCGTTGGGCGGTTTTCGCGCCGATTCCCGGGATTTTTTTTATCTCCTCAATGAGGCGGGAAAGGGGTTGGTCTTGTGCCATTTTAAAACAGGCCCGGGATTTTCATTCCGGATCCAAGAACGCCGATTTTTTCCTTGATCTGCTCATCCACTTTATTGGAGGCGTCATTAAAAGCCGCACTGATCAAATCCTGCAGCATATCCACATCATCTTTATCAACGACTTCAGGGTCGATTCGGATTGAATCCAGATTTTTGTGGCCGTCCATGGTCACGACCACCATGCCTCCGCCGCTGGAGCCTTCGATTTTCAATTCGGCTAATTCCTGCTGCATTTTCTCCTGCATTTGCTGCGCCTGTTTCATCATTTTTTGAAGATTGCCTACGCCTTTCATTGGTCTCTCCTGAAAATCATTATTTTTCTTTCTTTTCCACCGATAATATTTGGGCTTTGAATTCAGAAAGAAAATCCTGCACCCGCGGATCCTGGACAGCTGGATCGGCCTCTTTTTCTTCGCGGACCCGGGAGCCGGAGCCGGCAGCCGGTTCTTCCTGAGGAGCGGAATAATTATCCGCAATGTGCCGTCTATTCTTTCCTTCACGGGGCAGACTGGAACTGGAACCTCTTTGTGTTTCATCAATTGGCCCGCTCTTTTCAATCCGGCCGAGTCCCTTTATAATCTCTTCAATCGGCTTTAGATGACTTAAGGTGCAAAGCCTGACCAGAAGTGCCTCAAAATAAAATCTGGGATGGGATGAATACCGCAATCCTGCTTCACCTTCCTGAAGCTGATGAAGGTAGCGAAGAATCTGTTCCGGAGTTGTCTTCCCGGCCTCATCCCTGAGATTCTCCGTTTCTTTTTCCTGAAGAGTCAAGACATCTCTAAGGTC
>CAYRTV010000181.1:0-6046 GCA_964427225.1 uncultured Eubacteriales bacterium | reverse complement strand
CCATCCGAATGAATACTGCGTCGTAGAAAACATGGTGGACGATGCAAAAGTTTTTGCTCACATATTTCTTCAGAACTGACTGCATATTTCGCCGATTCTATTTTATTTTTCTTTCTGTCCGGTTTCAGACTCAATCCATTTCAAATAAGCGGCAGACCCGAGAACTATCGGCAAAGCGATGACTTCCGGAACGTCATAAGGATGATTATTCCGGATTGTGTCTTCCACTTTGGAATACAGGTCTGCGCGGGTCTTGATTATAAGCAAATATTCTTTTTCCAACTCCAGTTTTTGCTCCCACCAGTACATGGAGTTAATTTCCGCAGTTGTATTAACACAGGCAGCCAGTCGGGATTCCAGCAGGGCTTTGCTTATTTTGCGTCCCGTTTCCTGATCAGGAACGGTACAGAAAACAATTAGATATTCAGCCACATGGCTCTCCTTTGATGTCATTCACTGCTCATCCTTCCCGCTCGATAACGGATTGGGAACACGATTCGTCAACCAGACCTTCCGCTCGATTCTGCGGGCTGTCTTGACGGTGTTGATATGAATTTCCGCCACTTCTTCGATATTAAAAGCGTATCCGCCGGCTAAAACAATCACCATAGGAATATTCCGGCTGCGGGCACCTTCGATAACCAATCGATCCCGCTGCATCAAACCGGATTGAGTCAGCTCTAATCCACCCAGTTGGTCTCGGGAAAAAGGATCGGCTCCCGCCAGGTAATAGATTAGATCCGGTTGGAAATCGTCATAGATGCGGGGGATATGTTTTTCCAAATGTGTCATATATGCCTTATCTCCGTCGCCGGACCACAATCCGACATCCAGAGTGCTCGCCGGCTTGTCAGCGGGATAAATATCCATTTGATGAATGGAAAAGGTAAAGGCATAATCTTTACCCCCCAGTATTGCGGCGGTGCCGTTTCCCTGGTGGACATCGCAATCCACCACCATAGCTTTATTCACTTTCCCGTCTTTTTTCACTTTCATCAAAGCCACCGCCACATCATTCAAAACACAAAATCCCTCACCATGATCGGAATAAGCGTGATGAAAGCCGCCTCCGATATGAAAACAAATGCCTTCATCCAAAGCGTTTTGTGAGGCCTGTACAGTTCCCCCTACTGTCAGAAGTGCGAAAGACAATCCTTCTTGAGAATAGGGTAATTCCAGAGTCCGCAGTTCCGCCTGGGAGAGCCGTCCGGTCTGCAGCTTTTTGATATATTTTAAGGAATGGGCCAATTCCAGGCTCTCTGTCTCAGCGGGAGCAGGCTCAATAAAATGGCCGCGGCGAGCGCCCATCTGCAGCAGTTTTTCATAGATCAAGCGGTATTTTTTTATAGGAAAAACGTGATCTCCCAAATCCAGCATCCAATACGCATCGCTGTATACAAATTTAAAAGGGAACCGGCGCAGGCTCACCATATTCTTTACTTTACCGCCTAAGGCCCAATCAACCATTCATCCTCATTTTGATATAAAGTGCGATCTCTCCTGCCGAAGCAGCATAATGACGTGCACATACATTTTCCAAGTTCAAGAACAAATTATACATATTAAAAAATCGGACAGCAAACAACCCGAAAATAAAAAGCCCCCCGGATAAAACCGGGGGGCTTATAATGTCAAAAAGACTAGGATGATTTCTTGGCCAGCGTCGCTTGGGCAGCTGCCAAGCGGGCAATCGGTATTTGAAACGCGGAGCAGCTCACATAGTTCAGTTCAATATCATCACAGAAAACAATAGACCTGGGATCTCCGCCGTGAACGCCGCAAATCCCCACTTTCAAATCGGATTTGGTCTCCCGGCCTTTGGTAACCGCCCACTTCATCAGTTCTCCCACTCCTTCTATGTCCACCGTCATGAACGGGTTGTCTTTCCAGATGCCGTGGGTCATGTAGTGATTAATAAAGGCTGCGCCGTCATCCCGGGAAATACCAAAAGCCGTTTGCGTGAGGTCATTGGTTCCGAAGGAGAAGAAATCCGCTTCTTTGGCAACTTCATCTGCGGTAATAGCGGCACGGGGGATTTCAATCATGGTTCCCACCGTGTAATGCAGGTCAACGCCGTGGCTTTGAATTAATTTTTCCGCCACTTCAACTATGATTTTTTTCTGATCGGCTAATTCATTGACAGTACCGATCAGGGGGACCATGATTTCCGGCAGGACTTTTCCGCCTTCTTCGACCAATTGGCAGGCCGCTTCAAAAATGGCGGTGGCCTGCATTTCTATGATCTCAGGAAACGTCACTCCCAGCCGGCATCCGCGGTGGCCGAGCATGGGGTTGAATTCGGAAAGCACCAGAACCCGTTCCAGCAGCTGTTCCAGTTCTTTGACTTTCGGGGTGTCTCCCTTGCCGGACGCTTTCAACTCCGCCAATTCAACCATCAGGTCTTCTTTTTTCGGCAGAAATTCATGCAAAGGCGGATCCAGCGTCCTGATTGTGACCGGATGCCCTTTCATGGCTTTGAACAATTCATAAAAGTCTTTCCGCTGAAAAGGCAGCAGTTTATTCAAATGACGCCGGCGCTCTTCTTCTGTTTCCGATAGAATCATTTCTTTAATAAAAGGCAGGCGTTCCCTTTCGAAAAACATATGTTCCGTCCGGGCTAAGCCAATGCCTTCAGCACCAAAGGCAAAGGCCATGTTGGCATCTTCAGGTGTGTCCGCGTTCGCCCGCACATTCAGGCGCCTCACTTCATCCGCCCAGGAAAGCAGCTTGGAGAAATACCGATAAATCTGTGAGTCCTCCGGTTTCAGCTCTCCTCGGACGACCTGTATAACTTCAGAAGGCTGCGTTATCAATTCACCTTGAAGCAGTTCACCCGTGGCTCCGTCAATGGAAATGGAATCTCCTTCCCGGATCATTTTATCGCCGACCTTGAAGCATTTGCCTTCCTCATTGATGGCGATATCACTGCAGCCGACAACGGCCGGTTTTCCCATCTGGCGCCCTACGATGGCCGCATGGGATGTCATTCCTCCAGTAGCCGTTAAAATACCCTGGGAAGCGCTCATGCCGTGAATATCATCCGGTGACGTTTCATCCCGGACTAATATTATCTTTTTTCCTTTTTCTTTCCACTCAACCGCATCATCGGCTGTGAAAACCGCCAGGCCGGATGCTGCTCCGGGTGAAGCAGACAGGCCTTTGGCAAGAACGTCGTGTTTGGCTTTTTCTTCCAGATCAAAAACCGGATGCAGCAGCTGATCCAGGGCTCCGGGTTCGACCTGCTGCAAAGCTTCCTCCTTGCTGGCAATCCCTTCTTCCATCATGTCCACGGCAATCCGCACCGCAGCCAATCCGGTTCTTTTGCCGTTCCGGGTCTGAAGCATATATAACTTCTTTTCCTGGATGGTGAACTCAAAATCCTGCACGTCATGGTAATGCTGTTCCAAGGTGGTCGCGATGTCTTTCAGCTCACCAAATACTTCCGGCATCTGATCCTTTAATTCCTGAATGGGGGAAGGCGTCCGAATGCCGGCCACTACGTCTTCACCCTGAGCATTGATCAAATATTCCCCGTATAATTCCTTTTCTCCGGTTGCCGGATTGCGGGTGAATCCAACCCCGGTACCTGAGGTTTCTCCAAAATTGCCGAAAACCATCAATTGGACATTGACAGCTGTCCCCAGGTCATCGGGAATATGGTTGATCCTGCGGTAATGAATGGCCCGGGGATTGTCCCAGGAACTGAATACAGCTGAAACGGCTTTGAACAACTGATCTTTGACATCCTGCGGGAAAGATTCTCCGGTTTCCTTTTTTACCATATTTTTATATTCGGAAACGATGCTTTCCAGGACGTCTTCCGGAATTTGGAAATCATGGGTGATGTTATGCTGCTTCTTTTTTTCCTTCAGAATAACATCAAAATTTTTGTGAGGAATCTGCAAAACCACATCTCCGAACATCTGGATCAGGCGGCGATAGCAATCCAATGCAAAACGGCGGTCACCGCTCTTTTTTGCCAATCCCGCTACGGTTTTATCCGTCAATCCCAGATTCAGAATGGTGTCCATCATGCCCGGCATCGAGAACTTAGCACCCGATCTTACCGAAACCAGCAGCGGATTAGACTCATCGCCGAAAGTCTGCCCCGCGGTTTCTTCCAGTCTTTTCAAATGGCTCAGAATATCCGCCTGAATATGATCAGGCAAGGATTTTCCGGACTCCAAAAACAGATTGCACACTTCCGTAGACACAGTGAATCCAGGGGGCACAGGAATTCCGATCCCCCCCATTTCGGCCAGATTCGCTCCCTTGCCGCCCAGGAGCTCTTTCATACCCTTATGCCCTTCAGCTTTGTCTTGTTTAAAAAAATAAACATACTTTTGATTCATATTTCACTCCTCATATTAGAAAATAACCCTGGTCAAGCCGGGTATACACGTCAAACGCCAAAGCAGATTTCTCTTTCTTTTAATTTTCCTTTGGGAATTTACATGCCCGCGTCTTTTTATGCTATAAAAAACAACAGGCGTTTTGGTATCCCGGGCATACTAAAATGACCCGGTCCGAATATTAGAAATATACCTTTTATTAAAAAAAATTTCAAGGCAAAGAAAAAGAGTGTGAAGAAAAACGGCTCTGGTATTCTTCGAGACCTGCTTTCAGAACCTTAATGGCTCTTTTTAAATCATCCTCTTTTAATACATAGGCGATGCGGACTTCATTCATCCCTTTTCCCGGAGTTGAATAAAAACCTTGTGCCGGGGCCACCATAACCGTTTCATTTTCATACCTGAAATCAGTGAGCATCCAGCGGACAAAATGCTCGCAGTCCGCGATCGGAAGTTTAACCATGATGTAAAAAGCACCGCACGGCTTGTGCATGATCACCCCGGGAATATCCTGTATTCCATCAAAAAGAACATCCCGTCGTTTTTGGTATTCTTTCTTGACCGGGTCAAAATAATCCCGTCCCATCCGGTAGGCGGCCACGGCTCCTTTTTGCTCCAATGTCGGGGGGCACAAACGAGCCTGCGCAAATTTCAATACGGATTTAAAGATATCCGGATTCCTGGTGATCACCGCCCCCACCCTGGCCCCGCAGCTGCTGAAGCGTTTGGAAATACTGTCCACCACGATCGCCCGGTCTTTGATCTCTTCGTACTCGAGGATACTGACATGATGTTCGCCGTCATAAATGAATTCCTTGTACACTTCATCCGAGATTAGAAACAGGTCATGCTTTTTAACGATGTGGATCACCCGTTCGATTTCTTCGGCCGTATAAACGGTGCCGGTGGGATTATTGGGAGAACACAGCAGCACCGCCCTTGTTTTTTGATTGATGCAAGCTTCGATTTCCGCTGCGGACGGAAGACGAAAACCATTTTTAACATCCATAGTCAAAGGAACAATATCCACATCGGCAAAGCTGGCAAAGCCGTTGTAATTGGTATAAAAAGGTTCAGGAATGACAATGTTTTCTTTCACATCCGCCACGACATTGAAAGCAAAATGAATGGCCTCAGACCCTCCGATGGTTATGATAATATTATCCATGGTCAGCGGAATATCATAACTGGAAAAGTAATCGGCTATTGCCTGCCTCAGTTCAGGCATCCCTTGTGCAGGACCATAACTGAGGACTCTTTCATCAAAAGATTTAAAAGCATCCCAGACCGGCTGGGGAGTTTCGACATCAGGCTGACCGATATTGATAAAATATACTTTTACCCCTTCCGCAATGGCTTGATCGGCGAACGGCTTCAATTTGCGGATGGGAGATTCCTGTATTTCCTGGGCCCTTTTGGAGATGTTCATGGCTGATTCCCTCCCGGCTTTTCTATTATGAAAATGATGATTATTTCAGAATCCCAGCGCCATGTCAAACCTCAATTGTTAACATCAGCAGAGTTGCGGCAGCCTTCCGAAAAAGCCCAAGGTGCCTCGCCTGATCATCCGTTCTCGGCTCCGCGCCATCGGGCCCGGCCTCCGCTCCCGGTCAGATTTTTAACGCCATTCCTCGCTTGAGTTTTCGGTGCCTGCGCAACTCCCCCCGTCCGTGGGTCAGACATGCTCGGCACCC
>CAYRTV010000180.1:0-6094 GCA_964427225.1 uncultured Eubacteriales bacterium | reverse complement strand
TAAAGGAGAGAAAATGAGCCCATTTAATGAAGACAGCCAAATATGGATGAACGGCAAGTTCGTGCCCTGGAGGGAAGCTAATATCCATATCGCATCGCATGTGATTCATTATGGAAGCTCGATTTTTGAGGGTTTCCGTACGTATGACACGTCTGCCGGCTCAATCATATTCCGGCTGCATGACCATACTCGAAGATTGTTCGATTCCTGTAAAATCTACCGCATGGATATTCCATTCTCCCAGGAAGAAATAAATCAAGCCATAAGAAAATGCATCGAGGCCAATAGATTTAAGGAATGTTATGTCCGTCCGCTCGTATACCGCGGATATACCAGCTTGGGAGTCAACCCTTTTCCGAACCCTGTAGATTGTGCTGTCCTGGTTTGGGAATGGGGAAAATATCTAGGGGATGAAGCTCTTGAAAAAGGAGTGGATGTGCGGGTTTCCTCCTGGAGGAGAATGGCTCCGGATACTTTTCCCGCCCTGGCCAAAGCTGGAGCCAACTACATGAATTCTCAGTTGATAAAAATGGAATCCGCGAAAGAAGGCTATATAGAAGGAATTGCATTAAACCATGCCGGTTTTGTCAGCGAAGGGAGCGGAGAAAATATTTTTGTGATTAGGGACGGACGTATTTATACGCCGCCTTTGTCGGCTTCCGTGCTGCCCGGGATAACCAGAGACTCAGTAATGACTCTGGCGAGAGAAAAGAAGATACCGGTTATTGAAGCTGAAATACCGCGGGAAATGCTGTATATTGCTGATGAGGTGTTTTTCACCGGATCGGCAGCCGAGATCACTCCGGTCAGATCAATTGACAAGATTGAAATCGGAACAGGAAAACGCGGACCGGTGACCGAAGAATTGCAAACGGCGTTTTTCGATTATATCAACGGAGAGCGCACCGATACATATAATTGGTTGACCCATTTGTATAATGAAAAATGATAAAATATTAAACTTTGGGGGTTAGGTTATGGACATTGATGAATTATTAAAAATCGCTATTGAAAGCGATGCCTCGGACCTTCACATCAAGGCGGGCAACCATCCGTTGATCCGGATCCACGGGAAATTAAAGATACTTCCGGATTACACCAAATTGACTCCGGAAATGACAAATGAACTGGTTAAGCAGGTGACCAATGAATACCAGAGGAAAGAGTTGGAAGAAAATTATGATCTTGACCTTGCCTACAGTCTTCCCGGCTTCGGCCGGTTTCGGGGCAGCATCTACCGCCAACGGGGTTCTTATGCGATGGTGCTCCGGATTATTCCTTTGGAAATAATGACCATAAAGGAATTGTTGCTGCCTCAAGTTTTGGAGAGTATTGCGGATGAAAGCCGGGGTTTGGTTATGGTGACCGGAACAACCGGATCCGGCAAAACCACGACGCTGGCAGCGATGATCAATCATATCAATCAGAGAAGGAAAGAAAATATTATCACCATTGAAGACCCCATTGAGTATCTTCATCCGGACAATCAGAGCACCATCAGCCAGCGGGAAGTCGGATTTGATGTTACATCTTTTTCCAGGGGGCTGCGGGCTTCTCTGCGCGAGGATCCTGATATTATATTAGTCGGAGAGATGCGTGATCACGATACGATCAGCACTGCCCTTACAGCGGCTGAAACGGGACATCTGGTCATGAGCACTCTGCATACCACGGATGCGCCGGAGACCATCAACAGGATTGTTTCCGTGTTTGCTCCTCACCATCAGCGGCAGGTGAGGCTTCAGCTGGCCAGTATTATTAAAGCCATTATTTCCATGCGTTTAATTCCCCGGAAAGACGGGGAGGGACGGGTTCCTGCCGTTGAAGTGATGATCAATACTTCCTATATAGCCGAATGCATTCAGGACAAAGAAAAAACTCTTTTGATCCGGGATGCCATCGCTTCCGGAGTGTCTCAATACAAAATGCAGACATTTGATCAATCCATTTATAGATTATACCAGAAGGGGTATATCACATATGAGCAAGGCATGCGTTATTCATCAAGTCCCGATAATTTTAAACTCCGGGTGATGGGTATTCAAGCCTCCCGTGATGTGGCAATGGAAGATATGGAAAAGGAAATGGGGGAAGTGGAACGGAAAGAATAAACCAGTCTTGGAGGCCGGAAGAACTCAGATGAAGTCACAAGAAATCAGAAACCGTTTTTTGAATTATTTCGCGGATAAGGGACATAAAGTGGTGGCAAGCTCACCTTTGCTGCCGAAAGATGACCCGACGCTTCTTTTTACCAATGCGGGTATGAACCAATTCAAGGATGTATTTCTGGGCTTGGAAAAGAGGAGCTGTCAGCGCGCGGTCTCGGTTCAAAAATGCATGCGCGTCAGCGGTAAACATAATGATCTTGAAATGGTTGGAAAAACCAGCAAGCACCATACTTTTTTTGAAATGCTGGGTAATTTTTCCTTTGGAGATTATTTTAAAAAAGAAGCGGTTTCATTTGCCTGGGATTTAATGACCCGAGAATACGGGTTTCCCGAGGACAGGCTTTATATCACCGTCTACAGAGATGATGACGAAGCATATGATATTTGGAGGAAGGATATATGCATTCCGGAGCGGATGCTTTTCCGGATGGGGGAAGAGGATAATTATTGGAGCATGGGGGAAACCGGTCCCTGTGGTCCCTGCTCTGAAATTCATTTTGACCTAAAACCGTCAGGCATGGGAAACCCGCGTAAACTGATTGAAAGCGGACATGAACGTTTCATTGAATTGTGGAATCTGGTGTTCATGCAGTTTAACCGCGATCAGGATGGTTCCATCCGGGAATTGCCATCTCCTTCAATTGATACCGGTATGGGATTGGAAAGGATGGCGGCTGTACTGCAAGGAAAAGATAATAATTATGAAACTGATCTCTTCGTGCCGATTATTCAAAAAACCGCTGAAATCGCCGGCATAGAAACACCGGACGATGATCACAACCGGATCCATCTGCAGATTATCGCCGATCATATGCGTGCGGTGACTTTTCTCATCGGTGACGGCATCATGCCTGCTAATGACGGCCGGGGATATGTCCTCCGCCGGCTGATACGCAGATCATTTCGAGCCGGTCAAAAAATGGGTTTGGAAGACCCCTTTCTTTACACCCTGGTGGGGGCGGTCTGTGATATTATGCAAGACAGCTATCCTGATTTATTGAAATCAGCCGATTATATTTCGCAAGTCTGCTTGTCTGAAGAAGAGCGTTTTGCCAATACCCTCACTTCCGGCTTAAAAACATTTGACCGTTTTATTGCGGAAACTAAAGAAAAAAAGCAATCTGTGCTTTCCGGGGAACAGGTGTTTAAGCTGTATGACACTTATGGATTTCCGCTTGATTTATCCCGCGAATTAGCGGACGAAGAAGATTTATCCGTAGACGAGAAAGGATTTTTCCGGGCGCTCGAAGAGCAGCGCAACCGGGCCAGGGAATCCTGGAAAGGTGATGCCAAACAGGAAGAAAGACGTATTTATGAACAATTCATGGATCTAACGGTCCAGTTTGCGGGTTATGATAATTCAGTTATTGCCGGAGCGGAAGTACTCGCGATTTTGAAAGACGGCCGTTCAGTCGGTACTTTGAAAGCAGGAGAAACCGGAGAGATTTTTCTGGACAAAACCCCTTTTTATGCTGAAGCGGGAGGACAGGTAGGGGATAAAGGAAGGCTTAATTCAGCGGAGTCCCGGGTGGAGGTCCTTACGGCCTATTATCCAATTCCAGAGTTGATCGCGCACAAAGTGAAAGTCGAATCCGGAGAAATCCATACCGGGGAGGAAGTTGAGGCGACCATCAACCGGTCGCAGCGAAAGGCCATCAGCAAAAACCACACTGCTACCCATCTTTTGCATGCTTCCCTACGAAGAATTCTGGGACCTCACGTGAAGCAATCCGGTTCTTTAGTGTCCCCGGATCGCTTGCGTTTTGATTTTACCCATTATTCCGGTCTGGATGCTGATGCCATTGAACAAATTGAGGCCTTAGTTAACGATAAAATACAGGCGGATTTACCAGTTGGAATCCGTGAAACAACTCTGGAAGAAGGAATCAAATCCGGAGCCGTCGCCATATTTGATGAAAAATATGGCGAAAAAGTCAGGGTTGTGAGCGTGAATGATTTCAGTAAAGAATTATGCGGAGGAGTCCATGTCAGCCGTACCGGTGAAATCGGTGTTTTTAAAATAAAATCCGAGGGCAGTGTCGCCGCCGGTATGCGGAGAATTGAAGCTTTGACCGGAAAAGCCGCCCTTGCTTATTTTCGCGGAAATGAACTTCTGCTGGAAGAACTTCAGAGCCTGCTCCAGTCTCCCCTGAAGAATTTGGTCAGTCAAGTAGAAAAACTGCAGGAAATGCTGAAAGAAAAAGAAAAAGAATGTGAATCATTGCGCAAAAAAATGGTCCACATCAGCAGTCGGGAGGAAGAAGAAGAACGGTATACTATCAATGGGATTGAAGTTATGACCCAAAGAATAGACGGTTTAAGCCAGCCGGAATTACGCAACCTGGCTGACTCACACCGGCAGAAAATCCGATCCGGAGTTGTTATTCTGGGAACGGTTTCCGATAACAAGGCGCTTTTGGTTGCTGTTGTCAGCCGGGATTTAACCCAGCGTATTAAAGCCAACGACATCATAAAAAAAATCGCGCCGGTAGTCGGAGGGGGAGGTGGCGGCCGGCCGGATTTTGCCCAAGCCGGGGGCGGAAATCCAGAGAATCTGGATGAGGCCCTGGCGGCAGGTTTGGAATTTTTAAAGGAATCCTTAACGGGATAAATGCAAAATCACCCCTAAAGGGGATTGATTATTACCGATGTGACATATAAATTATGGGTGGAAATGAAAAGAGTCTGCAAAAAATTCAACTTTATTCTGTTAGCTCTTATTGTATGCTGTGCTCCCAATGCCTGGTCCTCGCCCGCTACCGGAAATCCTGGAAAATATAATTTTATCATTGAAAAAGTCGCCCAAAAATATGATCTTCCTCCCAAACTCATTCATTCCATCATTAAAGCCGAATCCAATTATAACCCTTATGCCGTATCGTCAAAAGGAGCGGCGGGATTGATGCAGCTCATGCCCGCTACGGCGGAACAATACGGAGTCAAAGACAGATTTGATCCGATTGAAAATATCGAAGGGGGCTCCAAATATTTGAAAGATCTGATAAAGATATATGATCAAAATCTCGAACTGATTTTAGCGGCCTACAATGCCGGACAAGAAGCCATCAAAAAATATGAAGGAATTCCCCCTTATCCGGAAACCATCAATTATATCAAAAAAGTCAAAGCCAGCTATGGAGGCAAAGACATTCAAACCCGGACGATTGTATACACCTATCGGGACAAAGAAGGCCGGCTGGTGCTGACCAACAATAAAGCATTGTATAACGCTAAAAAAAACGGGAAATAAATCCGCGCGGGTCTAAATATATGTCTTTACAGGGAATCGGCCGGGGATTAGTTGGAAATCAACCGGGGTGCGTCCCAATTGTTCACCATCAACTTCAATGAGAGCTTGATTATGGAAATCCGTGGAGGCAACTGAAATTGTCTTTCCCCGCATCCAGTCGATACGGGGGTGGCTCAAGTGTTTTCCGGCATAAAGTCGCCATGCATTTAAAAAGAAATCCGTCAAGCTCATGCTCTTTATTAATATAATGTCAAACAGACCATCATCCAGCCGGGCGTGAGGAGCGATTTTCATGCCTTTTCCAAAAACACGGCCGTTGGAAACGGCGCCGATCATATATTCTTCTCGAGGAAGGTCTTTTTCGTCGATTTGAATTTTCAGCTGTTTATGTTTGTAAGCGGCTATGACAGAAATCAGACACAGCAGGTAAGATGCTGCCTTGCGTTTCAATCTCATTTGATTGATTTTTTTGACGACTTCGCCCCCGATACCAAAATCGGTGATGTTCAAGAAAAAGCGTTCTTCCCGGTATCCTTCATGATTACGATACCGAACCCGTCCCAGATCTATTTTCCGGTTTGGGGCTTCGGATATGATTTCCATCGACCTGGAAAAGCTGTAGGGGATGTTCAAGCTTCGGCTGAAATCGGATCCCGTCCCGGAAGGAACAATGCCC
>CAYRTV010000179.1:0-6125 GCA_964427225.1 uncultured Eubacteriales bacterium | reverse complement strand
GGAGTGGCCGTGCGGGTCGAAAAGGCACCTGCCTCCTCAAAAAAACAAGGTGTCGCCGTCGAGTTTAGTAAAAAGTATACATTCCTAGACCCTCCGCGCTGATTTTTTAAATTCGATTATGCCTAGCCTGCTTCGAGTTGCTTTAACCGGTGGAATCGCATGCGGCAAATCCATTGCCGCCAAAGTTTTTGATAACCTGGGCTGCTATATCCACCGCTCCGATGAAACGGCACATCGTCTTATGCAGCCCGGATCTCCGGCATGGAAAAAAATTATCACCCATTTTGGAAAGCAAATCCTCAACCCGGACCAGACCATTGACCGCACTCGGTTGGGAGAAATCGTTTTCAACAAAGAATCAGAAAGATTTTTTTTAAACCGGGTTTTGCATCCCCTGGTTATGAAGCAAAAAAAAATTAAATTGGCGGAACTGCGAAAGGAAGGCCGCTATAAGATTTTCATTTCCGAGGCCGCACTCACTATCGAGGCCGGATATACCGAATTTTATCATAAAATTGTGGTGGCATACTGCCCTTATGAAATCCAGCTGCGGCGGCTTATGGAAAGAGATGACATTTCAGCACGGGAAGCTAAAACAAAAATATGCTCTCAGATGCCGGTCGAAGAAAAAAAACAGTATGCCGATTATGTGATTGACACATCCGGTTCCATCACCGCTACCATCGAAGAGACAGAAAAAATCTACCGGTATTTACTGAAAGATTATGAATTGCCTACAAAATCCTATTGAACAGAAAATGAAATACCCGCTATGCGGAAACGGGCAGAATAGGAATAGAAACAGAGAGTGTGTTTTTTGATTTACTCTAGCCGGATTTCAAGGCGGCCGCCGCCAGAGGAATCATGATTTCATGATGTCCTATGAAATAGAATCCCCGGCCGCTGCCACCAGCGACCGGACGCTTGACAATATTTTCCGCCGGCCGGTAATGACGAATAAAATCAAATACCGCCGTCGAAAAATTCAGCAGCGGCTTATCCCGGTTTCGAATGTAAGTAACGGCTTTCAGAAAAACTTCCGGCAGGATAACTGCGGACCCAACGTTGATAAAGAGACCCCCTTCATTTAATTTTTCTACCTGGCTGCAGAAAGTAAAAAAATCTCTTAAGGAGAGCCCGCCGATGGCGTCTCCTCTGGCATCGGGATGAAAATGAATGGTATCCGTCCCGAGAGCCGCATGCACGGTAACCGGAATCCCCTTTTCATATGCAGCCGCCATCAGGCTGCATTTTTTATATGGGAATTCGGATTCATGGATCATTCGGGCAATGGATTCTCCAAGGCCCGATTTGTCCTTCCAGCTCTTGTTTATGGTTCTATTTAGAATTTCTCCGGTTTCCCGCGCCATTCCGAAACGTCCGTCGCGCAGCTCGACTGCGACATCTTCCGAAGTTCTGCCGCAGAAGGCAATTTCAAAATCATGTATAATACCCGCTCCATTCATTGCCAGCCCTTGAATCCATCCGGATTGAATGAGATCAATCAGGACCGGATTCAATCCCACTTTGATAACATGAGCACCCAATGCAAAAAGCACCGGTTTGTTATTGCGGCGGGCCGTTTTCCAGGAGGCCGTAAAGTCTTTAAACTCTTTTCCTGCAAGAATATCAGGTAAAGAACGAAGAAACCCGGAAAAAGCCAGGTCTTTATTCCAAACGGATGCAAAATTGCCGGCGGAGACTTTACTGGACCTGGATTCGATGGAGTAAGTCTTGATTCCAGGGGCTTGTGACTTATCTTTTCTTGGTGTCATTTAGATCCTTGCAGATTGAGTGCTCAGGCGGGAACCGGAACCAAAATGTCAATGATTTATATATCTAAGTTTTTCAGATCTTGGCCCGGCCGGAATTTAATCCGTTTTCCTTTTTTTATCTTTATTTGCTTTTTCCGGCGTATATCCCGGCCGTATCCGGTTTTTTTGCCAACCACTTTCAAACTGGCGAATCCTCTGATTTCAATCTTTTCTCCATTCGCCAGTGATTCCTTGAGTGAATCCAGAATTGTCTCCACGACCTGTAAAGACTTCGCCCTGTTGAAATCTGAATCTTTTTCAATTGTTTGGGCGATGTCGTTTTTGATCATGAATGACTCCTCACTTTCTTTTTATAGTATTAAAGTTTATTAGCGGGTAAAAGTCAAGCCAAAATATTGACTTCATGCCGAGCCATATCTATAATGAAATCAAAGTGAAAAAGCAGCTTTTTTTTCTCTTCATCCTCACGGCGTTAATTTGCTCCTATTCCTATTCCGCCGTAATTGAAATCAAAGTTGAGGCCCCTATTCATCCCGTGACCTCCGAATACATCCGCCAGGCTTTGGAAAGTGCCGCGGCGGCGGACGCCGAGCTGTTGGTCATGCATTTGAACACGCCCGGAGGGCTGGACAGCTCCATGCGCGAAATCATCACCGCTATCCTGGAATCCCCTGTTCCGGTGGTATCCCATGTCAGCCCATCGGGAGCCCGGGCAGCTTCAGCAGGTTTCTTTATATCGATCGCCTGCGATGTTTTTGTTATGGCTCCCGGTACCAGCACCGGCGCCGCCCATCCGGTAGGGGTATCCTTGACGGGAGAAACCATGGATGAAACTATGGCGGATAAAGTGACCAATGATGCCGCGGCTTATATAAAATCTCTTGCACGCAAGCGGCAGCGTAATGTTCAAATGGCGGAAGCAGCCGTCCGCCAAAGCGTCTCCTACACTGAAACGGAAGCTTTGGAGGGGGGGCTGATTGATTTTATTGCCGCGGATACTCCGACTCTGATTGAACAGCTGCACGGCAAAACCATAAACAGATTCGATGGAACTGCCGTGGTTTTGGATATTCAAAATCAACCTGTGAACAAAATTGAAATGTCCGCCCGTCAAAAATTCCTGCTGACCATATCCAATCCCAACCTGGCTTATATTTTGCTTATGCTTGGACTGCTGGGTTTGTATTTCGAATTTTCCAATCCCGGTGCCCTCGTCCCCGGTATTATCGGAGCTGTTTCTATTCTTCTTGCTGTATTCAGTTTTCAAATTCTTCCTATCAATTATGTGGGCCTGATTTTAATATGTATGGCCTTGGGATTATTCATTTTAGAGATAAAAGTGCAGAGTTATGGTATTCTATCCATCGGAGGAATTGTTGCTTTGCTGTTGGGATCGATTATGCTCATAGACGCGCCTATCCCGGAATTGAAACCGGACTTAGGCTTCATTCTTCCTGTGGCTCTGGGATTATCACTTGTTTTTGTCTTATTGGTTTTTCTTGCTATCCGCTCCCAGGTCAACCGGATTCGAACTGGAAAAGAAGGATTGATCGGGGAAACCGGAACCGCCCGGACCCGTCTCGCTCCGCATGGAAAAGTGTTCGTGTATGGTGAAATATGGGATGCAGTCGCAGATGAAGAGATTGCCCCCGGCAGTCCGGTAGAGGTTGTTGATATACTCAATAACCTTAAATTGAAAGTCAAGCAATCAAAATAAGGAGGACGACTATGCTCACTTATCCGGTTATCATTATCGGCCTGGTGATTCTGTATCTGCTGAATGCCATCAAAATTCTCAAAGAATATGAGCGCGGAGTCATTTTTAGATTAGGTCGGGTTCTGGAAAAGCCCAAGGGTCCCGGACTGATTTTTGTCTTTCCGCCCATCGACCGGATGATGCGGATCAGCCTCCGCATCGTCACCATGGACATTCCCGCCCAGGATATCATCACCAGGGATAATGTCTCGGTTAAAGTCAATGCTGTTGTATATTTCCGGGTTATGGATCCTTTAAAATCCACTATTGCGGTGGAGGATTATTTGTTTGCGACCTCTCAACTGGCCCAGACTACACTCAGGAGTGTATTGGGGGAAGCTGATCTGGATGAATTACTCTCCGAAAGAGAAAAGCTGAATTCTCAATTGCAGGAAATAATCGACAAGCATACGGATCCCTGGGGAATTAAAGTGCAGCTGGTAGAGACGAAGCATGTGGATTTACCGGAAAACATGATTCGGGCTATCGCCAGGCAGGCGGAAGCTGAGCGGGAAAGACGGGCAAAAGTGATTCATGCTGAAGGTGAATTTCAAGCTGCGGATAAACTCACCAACGCTGCTGATGTGCTTTCCGGTAATCCTCAAGCACTGCAGCTGAGATTTTTGGGAACTCTGGTTGAAATCGCAAGCGAGAAAAATTCTACTATTATTTTTCCTCTTCCTATTGATATAATAAAAGCTTTTACAGATAAAATAACCGACAAAGGCGAAAAAGATGCGAAATAAAGATTACCGTGAAATTCAAATATCCAGCTCCATGCTGATTTTTATTTTCATGGCGGTTATCGTCTTGGGAATCGTTGTTTTTTTACTAGGTGTTTCCGTGGGAAAAAAACAGATTCAAATTGCGGCAACCACCCAATACCCGACTGAGCCGATTGAAAAGGTGACGGAAAAAGAGCCGGTCACTCCCAAAACCAAGGACCCCATAAAAAATGAAATTGAATCCCATATGCAGGCACAAGAAACACAGGCTGAACCTGCGGAAGAAGAAAAAGTAAAACCGAAGCCTGCTGCAGTAAAACCTGAAAGCCCGTTGTTTTATATTCAAGTCGGAGCCTATTCCAACCGTTCGAATGGACAAAAAATGGCGACTCAGCTGAAAGGCTTGGGATATCCGGCACATATAGTAGAACCTTCCGCTGCCGGAGGATTATTCCGGGTCCGAGTCGGAGGTTATGAAAGCCGGGAGAAAGCTGAAGCCGTCATTGAAACATTAGCCTCTGACCAAAATAAAAGCAATTCCGACTATTTCATCGTCAAAGAATAACAGGGGCTCCAGCAGCCGTATTGAAAAAAATGATTCGGAACAGCAATCGTATCTCTCTATTGACATTGAAAAAACCGTTCCAATTGTTGATAGTCGTGGTCGGAGGTGCGGCAGCAGCAGCCGCTTTTCCCAAAATAAATGCCTTTTTTTTAGCATGGATCGGCTTGGTTCCCCTCCTGATATTTATTTATGAAGCGTCATCCCGGCAGGCGTTTATTCGGGGAAGTATAGCCGGATTTGCTTTCTATGCCGTTTTGCTTTATTGGATTCCCGCCGTGCCGTCTCATTATGGAGGCTTGTCCCCTTTTTTTAGTTTATTGATATACATTTTATTCAGTCTTTTCTTAGGTTTGTTCTGGGGGCTATTTGCCTGGGGTTTTGCAGTGGTGAAAAAAAGATATTCCATTACGGCATTTATCGCTGCTCCCTTTTTATGGGTGGCAATGGAATACACGGTCACTCACCTGTTTACCGGATTCCCTTGGGGACTGTTAGGAAACAGTCAGGCTTATAATCTCTATTTTCTCCAGCTGGCGGCTGTGACCGGAGTGTATGGGTTATCCTTTTTTTTAGTTTTATTTCAAAGTCTGCTCAGCTTTTTCCTCATTAAAAGAAAGCCTCGCCTGCTTCTCGTCCCTTTGTTGTTGCTTATCATTCTGCATGCCGGAGGATTTTTGTACTTACCCAAACCGCAACAGGATGAGGTTCAATTCACAGGAGCTGTTATTCAAGGCAATACGCCGGCTTCCACACATTTTTCCGCAATTGATTACGGACGCTTTATGGAGCTCTTCGACCGGTATTTAATATTAAGCCGCGAAGCTGCGGCTAAGGGTGCGGAGCTTATTGTTTGGCCGGAGTTATCCGTCCCCCTTTGCTTCAGCTGCGACTTCGGCATTTATCCCCGCCTGACTCATCACATATTTGAATTTATTCAAAAAACGGACAGCACCATGCTCCTGGGGACCAATGAATCTTCTTCCCGGGAATCGGAAACTGAATATTATAATGCAGCCGTATGTGTGCAGCCGGACCAATCCCTGAGCTATTATTATAAAACTCATTTGGTTCCCTTCGGTGAGTATACACCGTATAAATTCATATTCGGATTTATTGCCAATTTCACTCATGCCATAGGTGAATTGACACCGGGACGGGAGCTGAACCTGCATGATTTCAATGGTTATGCCTTCGGCTCGCCCATTTGCTATGAAATTATTTTTCCAAATTTGGTCAGGCAATTCACACTCCGGGGGGCAAAATTCCTGGTTACCATCACTAATGACGGATGGTACGGGACCAGT
>CAYRTV010000178.1:0-6129 GCA_964427225.1 uncultured Eubacteriales bacterium | reverse complement strand
AAAGAAACCATTGCTTTTGTAGTCGGAAAGCTGAGGGGGATCTACCTTGAAGGCAGGTGGTTGACGACCAGGGTACGCCTTTGCCTGGAGTCACTGTATCCCTGAGCGGGTCCTTGATTGCACCGGTGGATTATGTCACCGGAGCTCAAGGCCGGTTCCGTTTTCCCAATATTTCACCGGGAAGAGATTATGTTGTGACCGCGAAACTTGAAGGCTTTAAAACCAAGCGGATTGAGAATGTGGAAATTGAATTCGGGAAAAATATCAATTTGGAAATTGAGTTGGAAGTGGGCGGTTTGAGTGAAGAAGTTACCGTTATGGCCGAAATCCCGATTATCGACATCAAGCGAACTGAAGTAGGCATGGTGCATACCGAAGAGCTGATGCAGAATCTTCCCACGACCCGGGATGTCTGGATGCTGGAAAAAATGACACCCGGTGTATATTCCCGATACTGGAATGTCGGCGGGACGGAATCGCTGCAGCAGGACGCAGGTTCAGCCCGGGGTGACCCAGACCATTATAACACCATGTACGCCATCGACGGAATCAATATCACCAGCATGTCGGCCCGGGGTTCGGCGGCGATTTATTACAACTTTGACACCATAGAAGAAACCAACATTGTGGTGGGCGGCGCTGCTGATGTGACCCAGCAGACATCCGGTCTCTCCAATAACGTGATCATGAAGCGGGGCGGTAATAAAATGACGCTGGGCGGCCGGGTTTTTGTCTCGGACCAGGAATTCCAGGGCAATAACTTTTCGGATGAGCTCAAGGAAGCTGGTGTGGAAAATATGGCGCAGATCAATGAAACCCGGGATTTGGGTTTTTATATCGGCGGCCCCATTGTACGCGATAAGGCCTGGTATTTCCTTGCTTATGATTATCAGTTCATCAGCTTTGACGACGTCTTCGGTACCCTTAACGAATTCGAAGGCTGGTCATATGATTTCAAGCTTAATCTGCAGCTGGTTCCGGCCAACCGGTTTGAGTTTTATATCCGCGGCAATCCCCGTATCAGCGAGGGTGAGGATGCGTCCCCCGACCTGCCCGACGGCCTGCTGATGGGCCCGACCGCCCGGTTCGGTAATCCTTTGATTAAGATTCAGGATGAACATACGTTTGGTGAAGAGTTATTTGTATCCGCCAAATTTGCGGGCTTAGGAGGCTGGAGTCAATGGACGCCCATGCTCGATACGGAAAGAACCAGGCTGGCCTATTGGAATGTGGCCGACCGCATTTGGGAAGGCAGCGCCCTTCAGGAACTGCAGTCCCGCCCACATAACCGCTTTCAGGTCGTGGGTGATTATTTCAATGACAGTTTGTTCGGCCTTTCCCATCAGATCCGTTTCGGCGGCGAGTATGCCGTTCACAGCACAAAATCCGAAGATGCATTTGTCGGCAATGTGATGGTCCGCTACAATTACAATGACCCCACGGCCGATTTTGATGGTGACGGTTCACCGGATATTTATCCCGGCATGCAGCGGGTTGAAGTAGAACGCGGATCTTACGGCAGTTTGACCACTAAGGCTTTTGCCTTCTTCCTGCAGGATACGGTGACCATTGACCGTTTCAACGTTAATGTCGGCCTTCGCTATGATTATCAGCTGCCCTATGTCGACCCCATTGATGTGCTGGCTGTTATCCCGGATAGTCCTGCCTGGCAGAATAATTTCTCCTCCGCGGCCACCAATGCTATTGACAGCATGATTCCCGCCGTGGATATGCCTGAGATTCAGGGCTATAACGCCGACGGCGATAATTTTAACTGGAGCAATATTTCTCCGCGGCTGTCCATAACCTGGGATTTAACTGGCGATGGGAAAAATGTTTTGAAAGCCCACGGCGCGTCCTATTATCAATGGATGGGCAGCAGCTATGCCTACAGATGGCGGCCCGGCGGAACCGGAGGCTGGATGCATTTCTGGTCGCTCGACAACAACGGAAACGGCGTTTACGATCTTAATGAACTTTACTGGCACAACACGGCTGATTATTCCCTCTACCGTGCGTTTGATGATGCCGGCAATTTCCTGGGTGACCTGGATGATGCTGCCGGTGTTTTTTACGGCAGCTTTGATCCGAATAATCCCCTGCAGACGACGGATCCCTACCGCTTGATCGATGAAGAAACTACGGCTCCCCGCACTTTAGCGTTCGGCCTGACGTTTGAAAAAGAACTGATGCGGGATTTGTCCGTCACCGTGGCGTCGAGTTTCCGCCGATATGACCGGTGGAACTGGTTTTTAAGTTACTATCCTGAATCCGGTGCGCTTGAGAACAGAGACTGGTATATGTCGGCAGGCACTCCGCCGGCCAGCATTCCCGGCATCGGTGACACAAAAGAGGCGAGCGAGCATGAATGGTATGTGATGAAGCCCGAATACGGCTACACACCCTGGAGTTATGAGAAGAAACGGCCCGACTACCATATTGATTACTACGGTATGGATCTTATTTTCAACAAACGCCTTTCCAACCGCTGGATGTTCAACGGGTCGCTCACCTTGGCGTCCCAGAAAGCACATTTCGGCGATGAAGGCATGATCGATCCCACCCAAACCTGGGCCCTGGAAGGCCGCGGGTCCACCGGCCGCGGTGAGGGAGAAACCGTCCGCTCCGGCCGGTATGACACACCGGCCTGGATGTTCAAGATGTCCGGACTGTACCAGCTTCCGATCTGGGACATTGACCTGTCCTTTACATTAAACGGCCGCAAAGGAAGAAAAATCAGAGAAACATTCAACATTGTTGACTACAGCATGCCCAATCCCCGCAGCCAGAGCTCTATGATTTGGATGCTCCCCTACGGCACGGAAACCAGCGACGATATTTTCTTGATGAATTTCCGGGTCCAGAAGCGCATAAATTTCCAGGATATGGGAAGGGTCACCTTTTCTATCGACCTGTATAATGTCTTCAATTCCTCCACTATCCACTGGCGCTATCCCAAAGACCACGGCCGCTACACGGTTCAAGGCGAAGTATTCAGTCCCAACCCGGGCTTTTATCACGCCCAGGACAATTTTGCTCCCCGCAGTTTTAAACTCGGTATTCGGTTCCAGTTCTAAAGATTCTGAGGTTCTATGCAAATCCTTCCCCCTCATATGAGGGGGAAGGCCCCCCTGCCGGGCAGTGGTTGTTTCCGCTGTCCGGCTTTTTTTTCCTATAGCATTCGGATGGCTTCGCGTCAGCACACACCTGTCATCCCCAGGCCGAATCAGCATATATTTGTCATCCCCAGGCCGCGTCAGCGGCCGTGGGGATCTTAGACTGCTTCGTTTGGTTAACCTGACCGCGCTTGCGCCCGTCGCGTTCCTTTTAATACTGCACGGAACGGGAATCTTCAAGAACGTTGATGGATGCTTCCAGGGTCGTGTTTTCATAGATGAGCCGAATAGAATACTGTCCCGGCTCGACCACCGGCCCCGGGCGAGTGTTCTTTCCCGACTGCATCAGCCGCAGTGAATCATTGGAACCTGACCGTTGCCATTCCGGCAATTGCGAAAGCGGGGCTGACCGCAGGTCCCAATCGATCCTATTCAGTCCGGCTTCAGCCGGCCCTTCGAGCACCCGGATGACTTTATTTTCAGCGTTTAAAATATGTATAGTGACCGGCGAGCCAGATGAATTTTTCATGTAATAATAGAGGGATGCTCCCGGAGGAGCTGCTCCGGACCGGTCGCTCAGCCGGAACAAATGGGAGTAAGGATTGCCGGCAGTGAATCGCCCGGCTCCGCTGGCGCCCCGGTTTTTTGTCCAGTCGATATGATAAAGAACGGGATTTTCCGGGTTAAATAAATGGACCGGCTTATCAAGTATAGTCTCAGTCATTTGCTGAAGAGGATGGACATCCATGATGTAAATTCCGCGGCCATGGGTGCCGGCGATGAGATCCGCGTCGCGGGGATGAATTTTCAAGTCATCCACGGCCACTGTCGGCATTCCGGACATAAGCCGGGTCCAGTTTTTCCCCTGGTCGAATGAGGCATACACCGCATTTTCCGTTCCGGCGTAAAGGAGGTTTTCATTGACCGGATCTTCCCTGATCACATTGACCGGAAAGCCAGTGGAGAGGGGTTGGCGGATGGGCGCCCAAGTTTGACCAAAATCCCGTGTGATAAACAAATACACGGAAAAATCGTTATTGCGGTGCCCGTCAAAGGCGGCATAAACGGTACCGGGATGATGATGGGAGGTTTCAACCCGGCTGACCCAGGGCGAAGGTTTGATGGTTGAATATACGGGTAATCCGGAAATGTTTTCCGATATGTTTTCCCAAGACTTTCCGTCATTCCGGGACAGCCAGATGCGTCCGTCATCCGTGCCTGCAGCCAGAAGTCCGGGCTGGAGAGGGGATTCGGAGATCGTGGCGATGGTCGCTCCTTCACGGGTGAAAGAGGACGGATTGCCATGAGTTAAATCCGGGCTGATTCTGGTCCAGTTTTTCCCCCTCTTTGTGCTTTTTAAAACGAACTGGGAACCCATATACAGAACGCCGGAATGATGAGCGGAAAATAAGAACGGTGCCACATAGTTGAAACGGAGCACTGCCGGTTCATCCGGCAGCTGAGGCCGGATGCTTTCCCGCTTTCCGGTCTGCATATCGATGCGGACGATATTGCCGTATTGGGATTCACCGTAAAGGATATGGGGATTGTCAGGGTCAACCTGCACATAGGCCCCATCTCCGGTTATGAATTTGAACCAATCCGGGTCGGTGACGGCGCTGACATGCCTGACTGCAGAAGGTCCTCCCCAGCAGCCGTTATCCTGGAGACCGCCATAAACATAATATGGGTCACGGTGATCATAAGTAACAGCTACGAATTGTCCCAAGGGCAGGGAATGAGCGTCCCAGTTCCGGCCTTCATCATACGTCGTATACAGGCCTCCGTCGGTGCCGGTCAGCATATGGCGGGGATCGTCCGGATCGATCCAAAGGGCGTGGAAATCACCATGGATAAAATCACTTGTCAAAAAAGAGGAGAAAGCCCAGCCTTTTTGACGGAAGGTCAAACCGCCGTCCCTGCTTTCCCACGTACGTACCATCAGCGCATAGACATGGTCAGGATCTTGCGGATTAACCCGGAGCTGGGAATAATATCCGGCTCGTTCATTGAGGGGATTTACCCGCCGCCAATTGGTGCCGCCTTTATCACTGCGGAAAATGCCTCCTCCGGGGTCCAGCTCGCCGTACCCGAGCAGCAGCCGCAGCTGGAGCTGCTCCCGGCGGCTGAGGCCGGAGACCACAGCCGCTTTCTTTTCACCGTCCGGAATATGTTTATTTATGGCAGCCCGGATGGATTCCGCTTCTTTGGGATCCGGTTTTGTTGTATTGAGAAGCATCTGTATACGGGACAGAAGCATTGAGGGAACATCGACATAAAAAGGCGTACGTTCGATTATTGCGTAAATTATATCAGGGGCGCTGGGCGCAAGAGCCAGGCCGATACGGCCGATGCGTTCCCGGGGAAGCCCGTGGGTTAATGGTTCCCAGGATCGACCTCCATCCCGGGTTTTAAACAGCCCGCTTCCCGGAAGCACGCGAATGCCCATGCTGTCAAAATCATCATAGGGTTCCGCCCGCCGGGTATAGGCGGCGGCATACAGCGTCTTTCGATTCCGCGGATCCATGACGATATCCGCAACACCCGTATTCTCATCGATAAAAAGAATACGGTCCCAGCTGCGGCCGCCGTCGGTGGTTTTAAACAAACCCCGTTCCGGATTGGATCCCCAGAGATGACCCAAAGCGGCCACATACACGATATCCGGATTTTCCGGATCAATAATCACTCTGCCGATATGGTGCGTTTCCGACAAACCGGCATGCGTCCAATTATCTCCGCCATCCACTGACTTGTACACTCCATGACCCCAGGATGTGTAGCTGCTGGCATTGGCCTCCCCGGTTCCGGCCCATACTATTTGCGGATCGGATGGTGCAATGGCGATGTCGCCGATGGAGCCTGTATCGTAGTGGTCAAAAATTGGCTGCCAGGAAATTCCGTTATTATTCGATTTCCAGATACCACCGGTGGCTGCGGCGCAGTACAGAGTGCTTTTATCGCCGGGAGAGACGGCGATATCGGTTATTCTTCCGCTCATATGGCCGGGACC
>CAYRTV010000177.1:0-6185 GCA_964427225.1 uncultured Eubacteriales bacterium | reverse complement strand
GAAAATCCTCAGACCCAAATAACAGGTTTATATGATAGTAAAATACAGTAATAGGAATGAAGAAATATACACAATCTCAGTAAATATGTCAAATTTAACCTTATTATTTTTATTATTATTAAACCCATGTCTGCGGCTTTTTTCCGGATATCCAGCTGAGCAGCATCATCCCGGCTAAAAAACCTCCAATGTGAGCGAACCACGCAACACCGCCCCCCATCCCGACATTCAACAGCTGCATCAGAAACCAAAACCCTAAAACAAAAGCCGCCGGTATGGGCACAATGCGGATAAAGAAAAACAAAAACACCAGCGTCAAAACTCTGGCGCGGGGGTAAAGAATCATGTATGCACCCAATATGCCGGCAATCGCACCGCTGGCCCCCACCATGGGGATCCGGGATCCGCTGTTGAAGGCAATATGCAGCAAGCTCGCAGCTAAGCCCGATAAAAGATAGAACCCGGCAAATTTAAAGGGCCCTAAGTAGTCTTCCACATTGTTGCCGAAAATCCAAAGATAAAGCATATTGCCGCCCAAGTGCAGCAGGCTGCCATGTAAAAACATGGATACCAAAAGCGTCAGCGGGGGAGAGATCCGCAGAGGAGATAAAGATGTAAAATGAGTAATCTCGTATGGGACCGCACCCATTCTATATACCAGATAATTGATTCCATCCGGAGCCATAATCTGATAAATAAAGAGCGCGCAATTAACTGCAATCAGAAATACGGTGACATAGGGAAACCGGTATGTCGGATTGTCATCTTTTAATGGAATAAACATAGCCTGACTTATTTATAAAAAAGTTACGTTCCCCCCCACGGCCGCTGATACGGCCCGGAGATGACATTTGTTGAATCATTCAATCCAAAAAAAAAGGGCCATTCCGTGAAGAATGACCCTTTTGTTTTAAAATTATTTACTTAATTTCTTTCAGATCCTTTTCCAGTTTATCGCGATCCGCCTGTCTCTGTCGGGCTTCTTTAAATCTTTCCAAATAGCGGTCGGCGTCTTCCATGTAACGCTGCGCGCGGTCCGGATCGATTTTGACCAAAACACTCTTATACAGAACACCCAGCCAGGAATAAGGTTCCGGATAGGAAGGATCCAATTCATTGGCCTTAAGCAGGGCTTCTTCCCCTTCTTTTGCCGCGGAAAATCTCTGTGCACGGGACAGCTTATTTTGCAGCCGGTATGACTTGGCCCAGCGGTTAACACCCATGGCCAGCCAGGCTTCCGCATTTTCAGGCTGCAAATCAACCCGTTTATTGTGGAAAAAATAAGCCCTGTCAAACGCAGGGGTTGGGGTTAAATTCTGATAGAATTCAGCGGCATATGCATATCCCTGCGGGCTCATCGGATCGGTTTCAATGCGGCGCAGATACATCTCCTCGGCTTTTTCATAAGGAGTTTTTCCTTCAGCGGTTTCAACTCCCTCTTCAGGTGTTTCGCCTTCTTCGCCTTCACCTTCTCCTTCTTCTTCCTCTCCTATCTGACCAGCATACCTTTTATAGAACTCAGCAACGACATAATAACTGCTCATGTTGGTAGGATCCTGTTCCAGAATTTCCAAGAATAATTTTTCCGCTTCTTCAAAATCGCGCATTTTGTCATACATATCGGCGAGAGAGTGGATGACCTGACTGTTTTCCGGATGTGCGGCATAGGCTTTCTTTAATGCATCCAGGGCTTTTTCTGCCCGTTCCATATTTCGTTCATTCTCGTCCAAAGGCCTATACAGCTGTTTATAGCTTTCTCCCAAATAGAGATAAGCCTGCGTCAATTCAGGATTCAGCTCCAGGGCTTTTTCATACTCTTCAATAGCATCCCTGTATTTTTGATCCTCGAATAAATTGTTGGCATTTTGGAAATGATGATTAGCTTGTAATCTGTTGATGCTTAATTTGCTGCAGGCGGTGGAGGAAAAAACTAAGGCCACAGCCATCAGAACAATAATTACCGGCAATGTCTTTTTAAGAGACATTATGACCTCCTTAAAAATTCGAATCATATTCAGATTAATTATACCGTAAATAGATTTTATAATGAAGTCCAGCTCCAAAGTCAAGGACAATCGCCCAAAACAATGGAAATGACCTATGCAGCCAATCCTGTTTTTATTCAACTTCTCCTTAATTTGATCCGGATCGGTGATCCGAGAAAATCAAAATTATCCCGGATGAGCCGGCTCAAATGTTTTTCATACGCCGGAGCCAGGGAGCTTTGCGAATGAGTAAACAAAAGAAATGTGGGCGGCAGGACATCTTTCTGAACCATATATTTTATTTTCAGGGGCTCTCCCTTCCGGTTTATAGGCGGATGCTGCTTGTTGATCCAGGCGAGAAATTCATTCAGCTTGGGAGTAGGAATCTTACTGGCGGCTCTCTGATAGATATCTTCGGCGATATCCAGCACTTTCCCGGCCCGTTGGCCGGTTATGGCTGAAATGAAAACCAGCGGGGCATAAGAGACAAAATCCATTCTTGCCGCTATCCAAGCACGAAACTCATTATAATTTTTCTCCCGTTCAGGAATCAAGTCCCATTTATTCAATGCCAGGATCAACGGTTTCCCCGACTCATGAGCTAAATGAGCTATGGCTAAGTCCTGTCGGGTTGGGAACATTGCAGCATCCATAATCTGCAAAATGACATCCGCCCGCCGGATATCTTTTTTGGCTTTAATGACACCGGCTTTTTCCCGCTTGTCCCGGGTTCGGCTTAATTTTCGAATTCCCGCGGTATCAACCAAAGCATAAGTCCGCTGATTGCGGCGTATGAATGTATCAACACTGTCCCGGGTCGTTCCCGGAAGTTCACTGACAATCTGCTGATTGCGGCCGGATAAAAGATTGACCAGAGATGATTTTCCGACATTAATGCGTCCAATAACAGCCATTTTCAAAACCGGCTCTTCTTCAGCCTGAGCACCTTCCGGAAGCATGGCATAGATTCGATTTTCTAAAATATCGAGGTCGCGTTTGTGTTCGGCTGAAATGGGAATAACCGAATCCGTCCCCAGCCGGTAAAAATCTCCTAATTTCGTTTCCGCTTCTTTAGAATCGACCTTATTCACGACCACCAGCATGGGTTTGTTCAGCTTCTTAAGCGAATAAAAGAGGTCCTGTTCGGCCGGCAGCAGGCCTTTATGATAATCAAGGACAAACAATAGAATATCCGCTTCCTGGGAGACTTCCCACACTTTTTCTCTCACCAAGCCGGAAAAGGGATCGTCCTTATCCTGGAAAAAACCTCCAGTATCCGTGAGGATAAACGGCTTATCCTCGATGACACATACCGATGATACGGCATCCCTTGTCATGCCCGGGAGAGAATGAACCAATGATTTTTTTGTTCCCAGGAGCCGGTTAAACAGGGTGGACTTCCCCACATTGGGAAAACCGACTATGGCGACGCGCAAAAGTTTTTTCATGGGGAATCAATTTTCAGCAATCAAATCAAACCGGGGCAGCAAGGGCCTGGTCAAGTCAATATGGCCGGCCAGAGTTTCCCTTTCGCCGCCGTTAATGAGGATAAAGACCCGTTTGATGGAATCAAAATTATAAGTCAACGAATTGACAATGGAAAAAACCGTCGCTGTTTCAGCCGCTGAACCGGACGGGTGTTCACTTTCCAGCTCCCTGGAAAAATCAACATAGGCAATGCCCCGCTGAGTGATATAAACCTCTCTTAATTCGACACCTTCAGGAAATGGAGTCAAACCTTCATCCTGGGGTCCCAAGAGCAGTTGAGATAAGGTTTGCTGAATTTGATCGGTTTCAGGTGTATCCGCCCAAATGTCTCTCTCCTCGGAGTGAAGACGGTTATCCCTCTCAGATAAAAAGAACAATTTGACCGTCCGCGTTTCCATGGGCTCAGCCGGGGTTTCTTCAGGTGCCGCCGTCTCTTTTGGGCCGGGCTCCTGAATTTTTTCTCCGCCTCCGCTGAAAAAAGCGATCAGCAGCACGATAAAAATAGCAATAAGACCGCTTAAAATGACGATTTTTTTGGTATCCATGATATTTTACTGTCCGGAGTAGGAATTGAGGAAATCCACAATGCCCCTGTATACAGCCCGGGCGACATTCCA
Source organism: uncultured Eubacteriales bacterium (assembly GCA_964427225.1). Lineage (GTDB taxonomy): Bacteria > Acidobacteriota > Aminicenantia > Aminicenantales > Aminicenantaceae > CAYRTV01. The sequence goes on along the minus strand of CAYRTV010000177.1, from coordinate 2,095 downwards.
TTGGAATTCATCATTCACCAGTCTCTTTTCTTCATCCGGATTGGAAATAAAAGCGACTTCCACCAGCACGGCGGGACAGGCCACTCCGGTTAAAACTTTAAACGGGGCTTGTTTGATGCCCCGGTTTTTAGTCCCGAGGAGAGAGTTGAGTTCTTCCTGAATACGCTCGGCTAAATCGCTGCTTTGCTGAAGATAAGCGGATTGAGCCAGATCCCAGAGTATCATTTTAATGTCGTCTTCGTTATCAATCCCCTCAATCTGCTTCATCTCCGTCGAATTATTTTCCAGGTAGGCGATGCGCCTGGCTTCTTCATCGGTGGCATTCAAGCTGAGAAAATAGGATTCAGAACCATGAGCTGTCCTTCTGGGGAATCCGTTGGCATGGATGGAGATAAAGACATAGGCCCGGTTATTGTTGGCAATGGAAGCCCGCTTATCCAAGGAAACATTGCGGTCATCTTCACGCGTCATGACCACCCGATAGGCAAGATTTCTTTCAATGACATCTTTCAATTTCTTGGCGATATCAAGGGTTACTACCTTCTCTTGCGTCCCGAATCTCCCTTCGGCGCCCACTTCCAATCCGCCATGTCCGGGATCAATGACGATGGTCCTTAAATTCTCACGTCCGGTCCGAGGCTGTGTGCCGGCGTCGGAATTATTGTCCCTCAACCCTGTTGGAGAATCAGACTCCCCCTGCAGTTCCGGGGGGCTGCCCCAGAGAGCCGGATCCCCCCATCCCACATCGATAACCAACCGTGACGGATCCTCGGAATAATTATGTTCAAATTGAAAGGCGGAACGGGTTATCTGAATGTTCAGTAAATATAAATCCGTTCCCCGGGTCCATCCGATCGTTTCCACGAAATCACTGGCAAAAGATTTCTTCCGGATCCGGAAAGACCCGCTTGTCCGGATGCGGACCAATAAATAGGTGCCGTTTTTCTCGATAGAATAACGCAATAAACCGGATGATTCGATTTGAATTCGGGCATGGCCGGGGAGATCCTCTACGGATATCTCCATAAACGGCATTCCCTGAGAAAATAAAGCGGCGGCAAATAAAAGATATAAAAAAATCCCAATCCCTTTTCGCATTTTATTATCTCAACTCAGTTCAATAAATTAATAAAGATGGTGGAGGCGGCGGGAGTCGAACCCGCGTCCGGAGATATTCAACAAGAAGCATCTACATGCTTATCCTCTTCCTTAATCTCGTTTCAGGGATTCCGAAGAGGAAAGACTCCCTGAAACCAGCTTCGATATGATTTCGCTTTCCGGACTCGAAACCAAACCGGATCGCTATCCTGCTGATCGGCGTTCTTCAGGTGCCGCAGGCGAGCATCCTGAAGAACGGCATGCCTATTTAGGCAGCTAATTGCATAGGTTCTGCACTTATTAGGTCCATCCTGGTTTTACGAGGGAAGGATGGAACCTCGACATGCAGCCTCAGTCTCATTATCTCCGTCGAGACCATTTCGCCCCCGAACACTGCTATTATAAGGAAGCCGGGTGAAAATTGTCAACCTGCCGCAAGGGTTACTCTTTCTATATGAAAAAATCACCGGTAAAGGTGATTTACGCGGTGATTACAGTTGATAGAATATAGGAAATCTCGTTGCGCTGGCTGGACGAGACCCCCTCCAATAACCCCCTTTTGCTGATTCTACAGCCAGCACCCATCTCTTTAACTTTATTTCTGTCGTTTAACCCAATAAAAAATTGAAAGTCGCATCAAAGTGGACAATTCCAAAATTAAAAGACGGCGGAGCTCCTAAAACGACATGTTTTCTCTCACAAATCCGGATTATTCCCCTGTCTCATGAAAAACAGTCTATTTGGCATTAGACTTGCATAAAACCTTTTTGGAAATATAGAAAGGAGGACGAACATGCAAAAACCATTGGAAGTAACATTCAGAGACGTAGAAAGAACGGATAGCCTGCTTAACCTAATTGAAGAGGAATTGAATAAACTTGAAAGAATCCATAGTAATCTTATCGGCGGAAATCTCGCGGTGGAAAAACCTCACAAGCATCCCAACTCAGGGGGCCCCTACCGGATAAGACTGGAACTCGAAGCTCCGGGCAGCCCG
>CAYRTV010000176.1:0-6194 GCA_964427225.1 uncultured Eubacteriales bacterium | reverse complement strand
AAACCAAAGCTTGATAATGGAAACAAGTTACCATATAAATGCGCGCAAGCGAGCACTTTACTCTTTTCTCCTCACCAAGTATAATCATTCCTCCTTATGATTTATTATTGTCATTATCAACCCAAAACAACAAAATCATCTCACTTTCCCAGGAGGCCTTTCATGAGAAAAAAAACAATCTTTGTTCTTATTTTGATCGGCATCTGCGCCGTTTTAGGCTATGCAGACGACTTAACGCCGGTCGAAAAGGCCAATTATAAGCTGGCGGCCAGATTTTCTCCGCCGCGCGCAAAAAAAATGGTCTTTGACACCCAGGTCGATGTGCACTGGCTGAAACACAGTCAGCGTTTCTGGTACAGTTTCGAGACTACGGAGGGGAATGTCTTTATGATCGTTGATCCGGTAAAGAAATCCAAAACCCCTCTTTTTGACAACGTGCGCATGGCGGCCATGCTGACCGAACTGACCAAAGACCCATATGAAGCAAAACATTTGCCGATTGAAGACATCAAATTTGTGAAAAATGACACAGCCATCCGTTTTGATGTGGAAAGCTCCAAAGAAGAAGAGGAAGCGGAAAAAGAAAAGGAAGACCAGGATAAAGATAATCAGGATAAAGAAAAAGAAAAACAAACCAAGAAAAAAGTTTTTCATTTTGAATATACTCTCGCGGATGGCCAACTCCGCCTGCTGGAAGATTATGAAGAAGAGCCCGAAAAACCCGATTGGGCCAATATTTCTCCCGATGAAAACATCATCGTTTTCGCTAGAGAGCATAATCTGTTTTGGATGGACCGGGCCCATTATGAAAAATACCTGGAAGATAAGAAAGCTGAAGATATTGAGGAACATCAACTCACAACCGACGGGGAAAAATATTACAGCTATGCCCGCAGCCGGCGGGGACAGTCCAATGTTGATGAAGAAAAAAATAAAGATAAACGGCAGTCGGTCAGCATCGTTTGGTCTCCCGATTCGAAACAATTCGCCATGGTCCGCAGCGATGAAAGAAAGGTCAAAGACCTTTGGGTTATTGATTCTGCGGCGCAGCCCCGGCCGACCCTGGAAACCTACAAATACGCTATGCCGGGGGAAGAGAACCTGCCTCAGCGGGAAATACTGATTTTTGACCTGCAGGGTGAAGAAAAAATCAAGGTGGACTCGGGGCGCTTCAAAGATCAATATGTTTCCATTTTTACCGCCCGCCGCCCGCCCAGCTCCCGTGACGATGACCACCGTCCGGCCCTCTGGCTTTCGGAAACGCCGGGTACACTGTACTATTCTCGCACCAGCCGGGACCTTCATCGGGTGGATATCTGCGCCGCCGATACCGCTACGGGAAAATCCCGTGTTCTGGTCGAAGAACGGCTGAACACTTATGTGGAATTCCTGACCCCCGCTCTCATCGACGGCGGCAAAGAGATCATCCATTGGTCGGAAAGAGACGGCTGGGGACATTTTTATCTTTTTGATGAATCCGGAAACCTGAAAAACCAGATCACGTCAGGGCCTTTCCATTGTGAAAACATCCTCGGTGTGGACGAAGCCGACCGGGTGCTGTATTTTACCGCCTGCGGCCGCGAGGAGGGGAAAGACCCTTATTATATGCACCTTTACCGGGTTAATCTGGATGGATCCGGCTTAAAGCTGCTCAATCCGGGAAATTTCAATCACCAGGTTTCCATGAATGACAGCCGGAGGTTTTTCGTCGATAATTTTTCCCGGGTGGATACGGTCCCCAAGGCGGTCCTCCGCGACAATCAGGGAAATCAGCTGCTGGAGCTGGAAACCGCAGACCTGTCGCTGCTGATGCAGGCCGGCTACCAGTTCCCGGAAACATTTGCCGTTAAAGCCGATGACGGAATCACCGATCTCTACGGCGTTATGTATAAACCATTCGACGATGACGGCACTAAAAAATATCCCATTATCGCCTATGTCTATCCAGGCCCTCAGACGGAAAGCGTGCCGAAATCCTTCGGTGTAAGGCGGGGGCTGTCGGCGCTGGCTCAATTCGGATTTGTGGTGATTGCTGTCGGCAATCGGGGAGGACATCCCGACCGGTCCAAATGGTACCACAACTATGGTTACGGCGATTTGCGGAACTACGGGCTGGCCGACAAAAAAGCCGCCATTGAACAGCTGGCCATGCGGCACACTTTTATCGATATCGATAAAGTGGGAATATTCGGCCATTCCGGAGGAGGCTTTATGTCAACCGCCGCCATGCTGGTCTACCCGGATTTTTTCAAAGTCGCCGTCTCGTCATCCGGCAACCATGAAAACAACATCTATAACAACTGGTGGAGTGAAAAACACCACGGCGTCAAAGAAGTCGAAGATGAGGAAGGCAATATCACATTTGAATACGATATAGAAAAGAATTCCGAACTGGCCGCTAATCTGAAAGGCCGCTTGCTGCTGACCACCGGTGATATTGACAATAATGTCCACCCCGCCAATACCTTCCGTATGGCCCAAGCCCTAATCAAGGCCAACAAACGCTTTGATTTCTTTATTTTCCCGGGCCAGCGCCACGGTTATGGTGACATGAGCGACTACTGGTTCTGGATTCGAGCGGACTATTTCTGCAAACACCTCATCGGTGATCTCACCCAGAGTGTGGACATGATCGAGTTGAACCGCGACAAGGAGATGACCAAGTCAAAGTAACTTTATTTGTCCGCGAATTCACTGCCTTCTTTCCCCGCGAGGAAACCTGCTCCGATTCCATCTTCGCTCAGGATGACACATCAACTCAGCCAGCGGAGACGTTTCCAGGCTTTCACCAAACCGAACAAGGCCCCCAGGGCCGTCACCGTCAAAAACCCGGCCGCGGCATATTTTCCATACATCCAATACCCGATGGAAAACAAGGTGCTGTAAACCATCAAACTGCCCAGGACCATGCACAATATACCGGCGGGCACATCCCATCCTTTTTCCGTATCTTCCAGCTTTTCTCCGTCCCGCCGGGCAGATTGAACCACTTGCGCCCATCCCCGCCCTCCCGGTTTGACCAACCGGTAAAATGACCGCAGCGTTGCTTCATCACTCGGCCGGGTTAAAAATGTCACTCCTATCCAGCTGACAGTCGTGATCCCAACACCGAGGAGAAGCCGCCCATGGACGGAAATATCCGGCAAACCGGCGGCGGGGTGAATCAACTGAAGATAAACCGCGACTAGAAAGGAAACCACCATAGCCGTTAGTTCGGAATAGGGATTAATACGCCACCAAAACCAGCGTAGGATAAACAGCAGACCGGTTCCCGCACCGATCTGCAGTAAAATCTGAAATGCCTGCAGGGCATTGCTCAAGACCAGAGCCATGACCGCAGTCAGCAGCATCAGCACCACGGTGGATATACGTCCGACGCGCACCTGCATTTTATCCGAGGCGGCTGGATTCAAGAACCGTTTATAAAAATCATTCACAATATAAGAGGAACCCCAATTAAGATGAGTGGAAATGGTAGACATGAAAGCGGCAATCAGCGATGCCACCACCAGGCCAAGCAGGCCGGCCGGCAGGAAAGTCAGCATGGCGGGATAGGCCAGGTCATGCCGCAGCACATTCGGGGCGACATGCGGAAATGCCTGCTGGAGTGAAGCTAGATCCGGGAAGACCAGCAGTGAACAAAGGGCGACAATAATCCAAGGCCAGGGACGCAGGGCATAATGGGCTGCGTTGAACAGCAAAGTGGCCCCAACGGCATGCTTTTCCGTTTTCGCGGACAGCATCCGCTGAGCGATGTAACCGCCTCCTCCCGGCTCCGCCCCCGGATACCACACACTCCACCACTGCACGGCCAACGGGAGGATGAAAAGCGGAATCAAAGTCTCGGTTTGAGAAAAATCCGGCAGCATCGCCAATTTGCCCTGCAGAGCCTCCGCCGTTAATAAGCCCTTGATGCCGCCGACCTGGGGCATCCGCAGCGCCACCACGGCCGCACCGACAGCTCCGACCATAGCAATAGCAAACTGAAAAAAATCCGTGATCAAGACACCTCTCAGCCCGCCCAACGTGCTGTAAACGACGGTCACCAAAGAAGCAATCACCAGGGTTTCCACCGGCGATAATTTCAGCATGACTCCTCCGATTTTGATGATCGCCAATGACACCGTTGCCATAATGAGGATATTGAAAAACACGCCCAAATAAAGGGCGCGAAAACCCCGCAGAAAAGCGGCGGCTTTGCCGCTGTAACGCAGCTCATAAAATTCAATATCCGTCATGACCCGGGACCGCCGCCACAGCTTGGCGTAGACAAAAACCGTCAGCATCCCGGTTAATAGAAAAGCCCACCAGACCCAATTGCCGGCGACCCCGTTCTGACGCACAATATCCGTAACCAGATTGGGCGTATCCGAAGAAAAAGTGGTGGCCACCATGGATACTCCCAACAGCCACCAGGGCATGTTTCGGCCGGACAGAAAATACTCTGAAGAACTTTTCCCCGCCCTTCGAGCTACAGCCAAACCTATGATCAATGACAACAGAAAAAAACCCGCGATGAACATCCAATCAATTGTTTTAAGAGCCATGGACACTCCTTCCGGACTAAGCGGTATTGTATGACAAAACGCCGGCTTTTTCTATCTTGACCGGAAAGGAAATTTGATTTTAACTCCGCCGCCCGGTTATCATAGAGTCAGCAGGCCAACCTGCTGTCATCTTGTTCGGAAAAGGAGAAACGTCCGAATGAATGATTTCAAAAATAAACAAGATGAAATCATCCGGGATTCCTGCAGCCGCAGGGATTTTATTAAAAAAAGCACCGCCGGTCTGGGCATCGGGCTGGGTTCCTTGTACCTTTCCGGCTGCAGCCAAACAAGAAAAACGGGCTCCCCGCCTCCTTCCTATATTGCTGAGCCTTTGGATTCGGTACGCATCGGTTTTGTTGGCGTGGGCCTCCAGGGATCCTCCCATATCCGAAACCTGCTGCGGATTGAGGGGGTTGAGATCAAAGCGGTATGCGATATCGTAGAGGAAAAAGTCCACCGTATCCAGAATTGGGTGGAAGCCGCAGGCCGGCCCCGGCCGGAGGGCTACTTCCGCGGGGAAACAGATTTCAAACGATTGTGTGAACGTAACGATCTGGACCTGGTCATCACTGCCGCTCCGTGGAAATGGCACGTTCCGGTATGCACAGCCGCCATGAAAGCCGGTAAACACGCTGCGACCGAAGTACCCGCCGCGGTAACCATAGATGAGTGCTGGCAGCTGGTGGAAACCGCAGAAAAAACCAAGCGCTATTGCGTCATGCTGGAAAACTGCTGCTACAGCAACCGGGCGCTTTTAACACTGAATATGGTGCGCCAAGGATTGCTGGGAGAGATTGTCCACGGCATGGGCGGTTACCTGCATGACCTGCGCGCCATAAAATTCAGTGGAGAGCATGAAGGCTTATGGCGCCCGCAGCATTCCATGACCAGGGACGGCAACCTATACCCGACTCATGGGCTGGGACCGTTAGCGGAATACATGAACATAAACCGCGGCGATTGTTTCGATCATATGGTTTCAATGAGCTCCAAAAACAGGGGACTGCATGCTTTCGCCGTCGACCACTTCGGTCCGGATTCGCCGGAAGCCCGTATCCATTTTGCGCTGGGAGATGTGAATACCAGCTTGATCCGGACAGCCGGCGGCTGCACTATTGTCCTCATCCACGACACCAATCTCCCCCGGCCTTACAGCCGGATTGACCTGGTACAAGGAGTGAAAGGAATCATACGCGGCTATCCTGACCGCGTCCATATTGAAGGGCGCAGCCCTGCACATCGATGGGAAGAGATGGATGCTTATATGGAAGAATTTCAGCATCCATTATGGAAGGAAATTGGGGATTTGGCTAAAGGAGCCGGGCATGGCGGCATGGATTTCCTGGAAGATTACCGGTTAATTGACGCCCTCCTTAAGGGCCGGCCTCCTGATATGGATGTCTATGACGCCGCTGCCTGGAGTGTTGTTTCGGAACTCAGTGAAATTTCTGTGGCCAACAAAAGTAAAACCGTTGATTTTCCGGATTTTACCCGCGGCGCCTGGAAAAATAACAAACCGATTTTTATTACGGATATGTAGTAAGGAGGAGATATGATCATCAGAAGGAGATTTGTTCCGGCTTCCATTTTCGCATGGCTGATCATGGTTATGATCGATTTTTTAGCCCATGCCGTATTATTGAAGCC
>CAYRTV010000175.1:0-6222 GCA_964427225.1 uncultured Eubacteriales bacterium | reverse complement strand
GGGTTAATGAGCATAAAGTTGATGCTCCTTCTATGATTTCCGAAAAGGGAGATGTCATCTCCGTAATGGAGAATACGCAGAAAAATGAAGATATTTCCGCGGTGATAGAATCACATGCAGGAAAAGTGGTTCCCGGCTGGCTGGATGTGGATAGAGAAAATATGCAGATTCGCGTGGTTTCATATCCTTCCAGGGAAGATGTAACCATTCCCATTGAAGAGAGACTTATCGTCGAGTTATACTCGAAATAAGGAAAGAGAAACGATTAATACGAACCGGGCCGGCGCTGTTCCGGATCGGAATAAACAGGGGCACGGAAATAGGAGGCACCATGATAGATACAGGATTTCAAAGACCAAGATATTTGGAGTGCGATCAAGATACATTATCGGATGTGTATGGAAAATTCTATGCACAGCCTTTTGAGCGGGGATATGGAATTACAGTAGGTAATGCACTCAGGCGTATTCTTCTGTCCTCCATTGAAGGAGCTGCCATCACCAATATCCGGATTCAAGGGGTTTTACATGAGTTTTCGACTATCCCGGGAGTTGTGGAAGATGTTACGGATATTATACTGAATTTGAAGAATTTAAGGCTGAAAATGCAGGGCAGAGGCCAAAAAACAATGACATTAAAAGTTGAAGGTCCAAATGATATTAAAGCCAGTGATATTTCTCATGATGCGGATATCGAAATATTGAACCGGGATATCCATATCGCTTCGCTGGACAAGGATGGGTCTCTGGATATTGAGATGATAGTGGAGAAAAACCAGGGCTACATACCGGCGGATCAAAATTTCAAGGAAGATTTGGGAGTTGATTTTATCCCGGTGGATTCATCCCATTCCCCTGTCAGCCGCGTGAATTATAAAGTTGAGCCAGCCCGGGTAGGAAAAAGAATCGATTACGAACGGCTCGATTTAGAGGTTTGGACAACGGGGGCGATCCACCCGAAGGATGCCATTTCCCGTGCATCCAAAATACTGCGGGATCATTTGATTATCTTTCTGGATGTGGTGGATGAGCCTTCTGAGAGGGAAGAGAAGAAGGAAAAAACTGAAATTCCCCATTACGATAAGATTGATATTCTTTCTAAATCCATTGATCATTTGGAACTGTCCGTCCGATCGAACAATTGCCTCCGTTCAGCCGGAATTGAATACATATATGAGTTGGTTCAGAAAAATGAAGAGGAACTTCTAAAAACCAAGAATTTCGGCAGGAAGTCATTGACGGAGATCAAGGAAACACTGACTGATCTAGGTTTGGAATTAAATACGGAACTGCAGCCAAAATTAAAGGAAGGAATTGAAGAGCTCCAGCAAGAAACTGAAGAGGAAGGAGAAGAAGAATGAGGCATCAGAAGAAACATAAGTTGGGACGCCCCAGTTCACAAAGAAGAGCCCTGTTGCGGAGTTTAGTCACATCGTTTTTGGAAAAAGAGAGAATAACGACCACTTTAGCTAAAGCCAAAGCAACCCGCCCGGTGGCGGAAAAAATGATAACTTTGGGCAAAGAAGATACCCTCCACCGCCGTCGCCGTGCCCTCCGGTATCTTTACAAAAAAGATGTGATGAAAAAATTATTTGAGGATATCAGTCCTAGATTCACTGAACGCCCCGGGGGGTATACCCGGATTGTTAAATTGGGACCTAGAGCGGGAGATGGAGCGGACATGGCGGTTTTGGAATTGGTCGGAAAAGAGTTTGAGAAAAAAGGCAAGAAGAAAGAAAGCGCATCTGAAAAAGCCAAGGCATCTGCGCAGCGCCGCTAAGAACTTATCTCGTGTTATCGGGAGCCTTCGCTCCCGTCTGCACTCACCCAGACTTTTTGGCCGGGATATATTTTAGAGCGCCTGGTTAAGCCATTAAGGTTCAGGAATTCTTGCAAACTCATTCCGTATTTTCGTGCGATTTCATAGGGAGTATCCCCGGATTGAACCACATAAAAGGAGGACCTTTCCGGAGCTCCTTCTCTAATCACAAGCTTTTGTCCCACCTTTAACAGATTGCTGTTTAAATGATTGAGGCTTTTCAGCGTATTAACGGATGTGTTGAAGGCATTGGCGATTACATATAAAGAGTCTCCTCTGCGGACTTCATAGATCATTTTATCCCCTTGCTGTGTGAGCGGACGTGAACGCGCTGAGGCGGATTGAGATCCACCCCTGCTGGGGACCTTTAACCGCTGCCCGGGACGAATCAGATAGCGGCGGCTCAGGTTATTCAGGCGTCCGATAGAGGAAATGGACGTACCATAGCGAGCAGCAATTTGTGAAACGGTCTCTCCCCGGCGAACATAATGAATGACATATGTGGCTTCCGGGGGAATCCAGCGGGGTAATTCCTTAACCGCAGCCACTGCATTATCCGCTATGCTGACCGGGACTTTGAGCATATATTCCTGATCCGGAGTTGAATGATGCCGCAGTTCCGGATTCATATCTGAAAGTGTTTCTTCCGGAAGTCCCAATTTTCCTGATAAAGCAGCCAGCTTAATAGGGAGGCCCACCGGGATTTTACTGTAGGTCATAGGAGAATCGGGCTGGGGGAGATCCATTCCGTATTTTTTAGGATTATTGATTATCAAATTAACGGCGATAAATCGGGGGACAAAGCGGGACGTTTCGCGGGGAAGCATGGGGTATAGATCCCAGAAATTATCCATGTAGTTTATCCGTTGATTTTTGATAACCCGCTGCACCCGGAACTCGCCGCAATTATAGGCTGCCAGTGCTGTCGTCCAATCCCCGAAATAAGAATGCAGTTCTTTAAGATATTGCACGGCTGCCCGGGTTGATTTTTCAGGATCCATCCTTTCGTCAATCCATCGATCCCGTTTCAAACCAAATCGATATCCGGTGGAGGAAATGAACTGCCATAAACCGAGGGCCCGGGCCCGCGAATAGGCACGGACTTTAAACCAGCTTTCTATCATCGGCATCCATACCAGTTCCTTTGGCATTCCTTCCTTTCTTAACTCCTCTAATATCATATCCTTATATCGGCCTGAACGCTTATACCCCGCCAAAAAGGCATCCTTTTCCCTGGTCTGAAAACTTTCGATCTCTTTTTGAACATATTCATTTTCAGCCAAGGGAATAGAACCGTGATTTTCCCCGATAGCGCCTGCCCTGGAAGCGTAAATCTCCTGAATTCGCTGGGAAATCAGCAAGCGCAGATCATTTTTTCCTTGAATAAACGGGGAATCCGAAGAAAGATCCATTTCAAGCAGTAGACTATACGCTTCATCCAGATATGTCAGGGCTTGATCTAAATGGCCCCGGTCCCAAGAACGAACCGATTCGCGATAGGCACTCATGGCTTCTTCCAGATACCCGGATGGAGATATAGCTTTCTCCTGTGATTCTTCATCTGGTATTTCGGATTCAATAATATCGGCTGTCAAGATGTCCTGTTCCGGCAATGTTTCTTCAGATACTTGTTCATTTTTCGGATCGGTTTCGGCTTGAGCCGTTGAATCTTCAAGGGCATCCGGCTCGGTTTTAGGAGAAGGGGACTGTTTCATGCATGATGATCCCGCTAATAACAAAGCGATTAACAAAATTAAACTAACCTTCCCTTTGGCTTTCGGCATATCGGTCTTCCTTTAGCGTTGTTTTTGAACTGTATTGATTATTGTTACCCTAGAAATATAGCATGTTAGTCTGTAAAACGCAAAGAGTGCTGATGCCACTTCCAGGCGGTTCGAATAATGGTTTCAATATCTGATAAAACAGGCCGCCAATCTAAAATATCCGCGGCTTTGGAATTGGAAGCAAGCAGAACCGGAACATCCCCTTCCCTTCGAGGTTTGGTTTCATATCCAATTGTATTGCCGGTGATTTTTTCAGCAGCTTGAATGATTTCCAAAACGGAAAATCCCCGGCCGGAGCCCAAATTGATTATCTGGCTATTCCCTTGCATCAGAAGATATTTCAGTGCCGCGACATGAGCCGCCGCCAGGTCTGAAACATGCACATAATCCCGGACAGCAGTTCCGTCTTTGGTAGGAAAATCGGTTCCGAAAACCTTAAGGCCGGTATCCCCCTTGATAAGGGAAAACAGAATATTGGGGATGAGATGAGTCTCAGGATTGTGCATTTCTCCAAGCTGTCCTTGTGGATCGGCTCCAGCCGCATTGAAGTACCGGAGAGATACATATTTCAAGCCATAAGCTTGCGAATAATCCTGGAGGATTTTTTCAATAAATAACTTAGTTTGTCCATAAGGATTAAAAGGATGACAGGGATGTTCTTCGTCAATAGGAATTTTGCGGGGAACGCCATAAACAGCTGCACTCGAAGAAAAGATGAATGCATCAATTCCTGCGGCCAACATCGCTTCCAGCAGGTTGAGGGCATTCAGCAGGTTAGACGAATAATATTTATGAGGATTCCGGTAGGATTCGCCCACTTGAATGAGAGAAGCAAAATGAAGGACCGCCTGAATATTATTTTCCTGACATAGTTTTTGAAGCGCGGTTTTATTCCGGAGGTCTTCACGGATAATTTGTCCTCCGGTAATCAGTTCTTCTTTGCCGGAAGAAAAGTTATCCAGAATAATGAGATCGAATCCTGCCTGCAGGAGTGCTTTGCAGGTATGGGATCCGATATACCCGGCACCGCCTGTGACCAAGATGCTCATGGCCGATCCTCCTCCAATAAAGATTTAGCCATTTTTACTCCTTCCGCTTTGGTCTCAAATTCGTTATCAAGCTGCATTTGGTATAATCGTTTGAGAAAGCGGCCCATTTCCGGACCGGGCTCGACTCCGATTTTCATAAGGTCTCTGCCTTTGACCAGGGGTTCAATCGTTTCCCGGTTAACGTTAAGCTCATCGAATGTATTCAGCAGCCATTTGGCTTCCCGGTCTAATCCCTCCACCGGGGTGTTTTCTCTGCCGGCCCGGTCGGCGACATCGAGATAGACCAAAAGCTCAATTTCTCCATAGACATCTGCCGCCAGACGGTTGAATGCTTTTTTGGTGACTTCATTCCGCCTTTGCCATAGTTCAGAAACACGGTGATGGCACCGGATCAAGGAAAAAACGATCTTTCGCAGATCCAGACCATTCCAAGAAAAAATCTTCATTCTGTCAAAAACAGTGCGGGTGACCCTTTCACTGAGAATATCGTGCCGGTTATTCATGATCACCATTCTTCCCTTTTTGAAACCCCATTCGGCCGTCCCGGGTTTTCCGACATCATGAAAAAGAGCCGCCAGCAAAAACGCCAGTTTTTCCGGCTCGGAATCAATAAATTTATCCGCTAATCTCTTTGCTTGGTCTACGGTCATTTTTGTATGGACCCAAACCGTATGGTGACCAAACCGGTCTTTTTCGGGGTGAAAAACAGAATCCTGGATAGACAAGGTCAACCGGTAAAGTTCAGGAAAGAGCTGCCTCAGGGCGTTCAATTTAAACATTTCTTCCAGTCCTAAAGCTGGCTGCTCGGAATTCAACAGAATGCGAAACAATTCTTCATTGACTCGTTCCGGGCTCAATCCGGATAGGTCAATGGAGCGTGAAACCCGGTAAATTTCCGGATCGACTGAAAAATGCAAAACTGATGCAAACCGGGCGGCGCGCAGCACCCGTAAGGGATCTTCCGGAAAGGCCGCCGGATTTGTTAACCGGATAAGCCGCTGTTTGATATCGGTTTGACCTGAAAAAGGATCAATCAAGGCCCCGTCTTGCAGCCGCACGGCCATGCTGTTGCAGCGGAAATCTCTTCGCTTCAAATCTTCTGAAAGCGGCAGATTAGGATCAGAAGTGATTTTAAAATCCTTATGCCCCCGCTGCGATGCTGATAAAGCTGTCTCTTTTCTCGGTAACGCAATGTCATAGGTAATCTTTTCGACCGTGAATTTTATGACACCAAAACTCTTTCCAACCAGATTAACGTTGCCGTATGGATTTAAGGCTTCGATGATGTCTTCGACGGCATGGCCGGTTATTAAAAGGTCGACTTCAGAAGGACGCCCCCGGTCCAATACAGCGTCGCGCACATAACCGCCGACCGTGTAAACCTGGTCTTGAAATAAATCTATGAATAAATGTCTATGAGGAAAATCAAGCTGTATTGTTTCCATGAGTCTATCATAGCAGAATCACCGGCGGGTTGGGAAACGCGAAAGCAGATCAGCTGCAGCGTCCTTGTGTACAGTAAAGGTCAGCATTTTGAGCCGGATAAAGTCATCCCGGAAAAAAAAGTAACC
>CAYRTV010000174.1:0-6254 GCA_964427225.1 uncultured Eubacteriales bacterium | reverse complement strand
GAATAATCCAGGCTAAGTCTTTCTGCTGTATATCTTGCAGTTTTTTTTCTGGGCCTTTGAATATTACGTGACCCTGCTGGCGGTCGGGATCAAGGGAATCTCTTATGCTGAAAGCCTGCTTATTCTCGCTTTAAGCAACCTGGCTTTCACATTGCCGGCCATTCCCGGCTCTGTGGGTATTTATGAGATCACCTTTGTCTCTGTCTTTAAAATATTGAGCATACCAGCCGGCTTAGGGGTTATATTTATTCTGATACGGCGGGTTCTGGGGCTTGCCATCTCAGGCGCCGGCATCATTCCGCTCATGCAGGGACGCACCCGGGACAAGCTCCAAGACAAGGCGGACGTCATCCCTTTTGTTAAAAAACAGCCTTGAGTTTGTTTGAGCTTATTTTTCAGCGTCTGCGCATATAAGCCTTACTTCTAGAGTCCGGAGACGTTATCAGAGTCATCCTGCCATCCATGAATAAAATTTCGTCTTGTTTCCCTGCCTCCACCGGCCGGGTATAGACTGTCTCGCCGCCGATAACGGTCATATCCGGCTTGATCTTCCAGATATCTTCGGCCGGAACAGTCATGTAGTCGACGGGAATGACCACAAAATCGGCCAGTTTTCCCACTTCTATCGATCCCAGGGTGTCTTCGGCGAACATCGCATAAGCCCCGCCCATGGTGGCCGCCCGCAGGGCTTCCTCCCGGGTCATGGCCTGTACCGGAATCCAGCCGCCGGGGGGATTGTTGTTCCGGTCCTGCCGGGTGATTGCCGCATGCAGGGTATAGAAGGGATTGTAAGGGGATACGGAGTAATCGGTGCCGGTCGCCACCACAACACCCAGGTCCAGGAGATCACTCCAAATATAGGCATATTTGAGCCGCTCTTTTCCCATTCGGGCTTCCGCAAAATTCATATCCTCAGTGGCATGCAACGGCTGCATGGAGGCGACAATGCCCAGCTCGACCAGCCGGGGAATGTCCTCGGGCGTCAGCACCTGGCAGTGCTCCAGCGCAAAACGGGCTTTTTTGCCGTCTATTCCGTTCGCCTTCAGCGCCCGCTCGTAGGCATTGATGGCAATATGGTTGGCCGCGTCGCCGATGCAGTGTATCCGCATATTGAATCCCAGCCTCAGCAGTTCGGTCGCGGATTCAGCGATTGCGTCTTCGCTTTGCCGGCCCTCTCCGCGGTAACCGGGATAATCGGTGTAATCTTCAAGAAAGAGAGCCCCGCGTGAACCTAATGCGCCGTCGGCAAAGGCCTTGACGGAACGGATAAAGTATTTGTTTTGATGGTTCAAGGGCTGACCCAGCTTTTTGGCCGCTTCCTCGCGGACCATCTCATTGATCCTGATCCGAAGCAAGCCCACATCATAGAGCTTTATCCGCCTCTGTATCTCGTCATAACCGGTCATGCCGGCGCCGTGGATGGTCGTGAGTCCGCTGGCGATGGCGAGCTGCGTGCCCTCGACCAGATTACGGCTTATTTCATAATCGGTCATGGGCGGCAGCGGCGGGATCAGTTTGGTCAATTGCCACGGCGCCCGCTCCACGAATTCGCCGGTCGGCTCTCCGTTTTCGTCCTTCTTGATGTGTCCTCCAGGCGGATCCGGTGTTTCGCTGGTAATGCCGGCCAGGTCCAGGGCTTTGCTGTTGGCTCCGCTTCCATGGGTGTAGCGGCTGATGAAAACCGGATTATCCGGGGCGACCGCATCGATCAGCTCCTTGCGGAAGACCGGCGGATCCCAGACATCCGACATCCATCCGCTCAGCACCAGCCAGCGCGGCTCCGGGCCGGGCCGCATGCCTTCGCCTGTCTCCAGGCAGCGTTTGATCACTTGCTGCATTCGCTCGACCGATGCCCACTCGCCGATTCCATCCCGGATGTCCGGGACGCGCGGATACAGCTCCCGTTCGCCGTACCGGATATGGACATGGGCGTCATGCAGTCCGGGAATAACGGTCTTGCCTTCAAGGTCAAAGACATAAGTCATTGGGCCGATATCCGCTTCGGCCCCGGCGTCATCGCCCACATAGATGAACCTGCCGTCTTTTACCGCCATGGCGGATACTGTACTGAATGCTTCATCGACCATATAGATATTTCCATTGACATAGACTTTTTCCGCTTTTTGCGGCGCCTCGGCGGCGGCCGCCGCGGGAGTAATTGATGCAGTAAGTAAAACAACGAACACAAGGCTGAATATTATTTTCCTGATTTTCATGGAATACTTCTCCTTTCCCATCCATCAATACCCCGGTCTAGGAATATTGTCAAGAATGTTTTTCAAACGGGGCCGCACCGCGAAACCTCCTAATGGGGTCTGACCCCATTAGTATGTAATGACATTAGTATCTTCGGGTTTCAGATTGACTGCATACATCATTTTTCAGCTTGCCATGCCTGAAGAATCCAGATGAACTCCCCGGGCAAATAAGCACGAATCTGTGATCTTTTATAATCCTTGATATTCCAGGCAGTAATTCCTTGATCTTCTATTGCTGCAGCGGCACCAGCGATGACTCTGTCTTCAAAGTCTCTTCCCTTAGCGTCCAGAGCGGATTCAATGACATACTGATCGAGTGCAGCGATTTTTATAAAAGACAAAAACTTCTTTACCGCACTCTCCGCTTTTTTGGGGCCTATAGTTTTTGATGCAAGGTAATAAATGGTTGTTACGGTGGCTGCACATACATAACCTTCTATTTCACCTCTTTCTGCTTTGGAGAACAGGACCGCCGCATATTGAGAAAACGGCTTCCTGTATATTCAATCGATGTTAACCGCGATTAATTTTTTAAGCATTCGTTTCAGAGTCTCATTAAAATAAAAAGTTCCGGATTCTCCAGCATTTGATAGTGACTGGAATAAATAAGACGCTAAATTCAATTCAGGAATATGATTATTTTTTCAGATCAACTATATAAGAAGAAAGAAATTTTTCAATCGCTTTTACAGTTTCATTCTTGACTTTTGGAGGGCTCTGAGCAACCCAAACGGTGAAATTGTATAATTCCTGCGTATCAACTTTAATCCATTTTTTATTCTTATAAAGAAAAACGAATAAAGTCGTCATGGCTATCCGTTTATTTCCGTTTTGAAAAGGGTGGTTTTTAATTAGCAGGTAGAAAAGAATACTTGCTTTTGAAATAAATCCCTGATAAAGGGACTTCCTGGAAAAACTTTGGAATGGAGCAGCTAAACAGCTTTCCAGAATATTCGGACGGCGGGTTGAAAAATCAGGTATAGGTTCATCAAATGCCAGCATTTCTCTTGCTAATCTGAACGCAATATATTCCACCTCAATAACCTGAATGATTTCCATTATTCCTTTCCAAGACGTTCCAGCACGCCTCCATATTCTTGCAGGGTCTTCTTTATTGCCTTATCTATTTCTTTCTTATCTTCATCTGATAATTCATGGCCTAGAATATTCGCTACAATTTTTTTGGGGATGGCATAATTCTTTCCTATCCGTATAGCCTCAATCTCACCTTTCTTCACTTTTTGATAAACAGCAATCCGGCTAAGCCCAATTATCTTCGCTAATTGAGGTATTGTGAGGTATTCTTTGTTTTGCATTATGTTCATTTCCTTAAATCCACGCGTTAATTAATATCTATAAGTTAACATTCGTTAAATTTTAAAATAACATTAACATTTCTCTTCAATTTAATCAAGAAGGCCCCTTTTGAAGCGAAAAGCATCAGGTCAATAAAAATCATCGCCTATTCCGTTTTTATTTTAATTTCAGTGGAGGTATTCAGTAAACTCATGCTTCTGGGTTGGGATCAGATGAAGGAAGTGAATAGGAGCCGGCCCTGCTTATTCATGCCGCAGGCAGTGAATGGGATGGGTCATCGCAGCCCTAATTGTTTGAAAGCTGGCCGTTATCATCGCAATTTCGAGGACGATCACAGCGGCAAAAACAAAAATCACTATCGGTAAAGCCCCGGCAGTGTTCCTTATGGACTTTTCAAAACAGCAAACACCCGGGCCGGAGCGCCGGTTCCATCCTCAATCAGCATGGGCAAGACATAGAGAGCTGCACCGGCTTCAGGAAGCTTATCCAGATTGGCAATATTTTCCAGCGCAAGTTTATCCGCAGCAAACAGGATTTGGTGCACTTTGAATTCCTTGGACTGACCGTAATCAATGCTGGGTGTATCGATGGCAATTCCGGCGATATCCCGTTCGGTCGTCAAGAATTCGACCGATTCCGGTGAAAAACCGGGAAAATGAAGTTCGGGAATGGCCTCTGCGCCGGTTTTTGCCGTCCCCAGAACTTTTTCTTTATCCGGATAATACTTTGTATCGATCCCGGTATACATGATCACCCAGGCGTGCTCCGGAATAGGGCCGTGATTCTGCTCCCAGTTTATTATATCTTCGATCGTTAAAAGATAATCCCGGTCCTGGGCACAGGGGCCGGTCACATCGATCTTAACCGCCGGTCCGATCCATTCTTCCAGGGGAATCTGTTCCATTGTCCTGCCGCCTTCAGCGAAATGAATGGGTGCATCCGCATGGGTGCCGCCGTGTTCGGCCGCACTGAATTCATTGGATGCATACCAATAGCCGGCGGCTGTGATTCCCCAATCGCCTTTTTTCAGCCGGAAAGGATTGGCGTTCGGCCAGTAAATGCTGTTTTCATTAAATGGATAGGTCATATCCAGCAGCTTCGCCTCGGCTTTTTGGGCCGCTTCTTCCGGCTGCTCTTGACAACCCGTCAACAGCATGCCGGAAATAACAATCAGAAAAAAACAAACCGGACATTTCCATGACAAGTTCATGATTCCTCCTCCCCCTCTAATGTATAAAAAAATGGCAGAAATGTCATGACCCAGACGGGGCCGCACCATCAAAACCCGTTTCGTGGTCCGACCCCATTAGATGTCGATGCCGATTTTGCGCATGAGCTTGAGAGCGGTGGAGCTTTGGCAGATACCGCTTTTTAGTTTATAGTCGAATATCAGTTTATCGTCGATAACATTGCCGTCGAAATGATAATTTTGAATTTTCTGAGGATGGTCTTCTTCCAGCCGGGTCAATTTCAAGTCATGGGTAGCCAGAATTCCCTTGGAATTTTTATCGACCAGCTGATGGACAAACGCAATTGAGCCTTTTTGCCTGTCCATGGCATTGGTGCCTTTCAGCATTTCATCGATAAGATAAAAAACCGGTTCTCCCCGAAGTATCGCGTCATAGATCATTTTAAGCCGGAGCAGTTCCGCGTAAAAAAGCGATATTTTTTTATCCAGGGAATCGCTCAGCTTCATACTCGAGTAAAGGTGAAAGGGATACGTGACAAAACGGCGAGCGCAAACAGGACTGCCGGCCAGCGCCAGGATAATATTGACACCTACGGTTTTGAGAAATGTCGTTTTGCCCGCCATATTGGGACCGGTGACAATGGCCAGGCTGGAGGACTCCCCGAATAACAAACTGTTGCTCACCCGTTCTGCTATGGGAATAAGCGGATGTCCGGCATCCTCAGCCGCCAGCTTGAATTCCTTGCCGGTTATTTCAGGAAATGTCCAATCACGGTTGTTAAAATAAGTATTGGCAAAACTCGACAGGGCTTCGGCTTCTCCGATAACCTCAAACCATTCCGGAATGGCCTGGCCGGCTTCCGCTTTCAGCCGTTCAAAACGCAGCAGGCAATGCAGATCCCATAAAAGGAGATTATTGAGGACAGCATAGGGCAAAGGGCTCAATCGCAGATTAAAATATCCGGCGATGGTGGAAAACCGGCTGATATACTTCGAGGCTGATTTGCCCCCATGTGTCAGCACATTCTTCAGCTGCTTCAGTTTGGAACAAGAGAAATCTTCCTCTTCGACAGCCCCAATAATCCGGGCATAGGCGTTTAAAATGCGGGAATATTTCGACGCCAGGCCGTAGACGACCGGAACCCGCTTTCCTATCCGGCGGTTTATGATCTTATTTAAAATAAAGAGAAGGAGCAAAACAAAAAGCCAGGTAAACATACGCTGCACATCCGCAGCCACGATCAAATTCAAGTCTGAAATTTGATACATCGCAAAAACAAGAAAACCCAGAGTCAATAACGGGAAAAAATGGATAACGACAATCAAAGCACGCTTGTTAACAAGGGAAAAAGGCTCTTCAAGGAAATCCTGAAATGATTTCAGCTTGCCCAAAGAATCGTCGATGCCGCTTCCCTCCGCCTGTATTGTCTGTCTGAAATTCACTTTTTGGGATAATTCTTTAACGGCCTGCTGCCGTTCGCCTTGTATTG
>CAYRTV010000173.1:0-6267 GCA_964427225.1 uncultured Eubacteriales bacterium | reverse complement strand
CATTTGTACTTTCAGTAAAAATCATGTTAATCGTTGATAAAAAAGGAATGGTAAAAACATCGCAATTTTTTTATGAATAGTTCAGGTTAGCATAAGCCGGGAAACAATGAAATTAAAAATGCAGGAACATCCTGAAATTAAAAAACTTTTTGTGAATTTTAGTATGAATCTTTGGAATGTTATATAATAATTTTTATGATAATTGTGCGTAACTGTCACTAAAAAATTAATTAGGAGTTGAAAATGAATAAGTGGATGAAATGGTTTTTTGTTGCGGTTATCTTTCTTTCTTTGGGTACAGCGGGGTATTCGCAAGGGGCGGCGTCACATTTTCCCCCAATGCAGCCGAATGGATTTTCTGCCGGAAATCCTGTCATCATTCCTGAAGCCATATGGGCTCCTGCCCGAGGCGGAGGAGAATGGGGCACGGAATTGGTTCTCCTCCTCAGCAGCTCATCATCATCAGATGTAACGATTCAAGCGGAATTCTATTCAGGAACTGAAATGTACAGTGTCGTTTTGTTTTCCGGAACGTTCGAGATGACCTTGAAGTACAACAATATCCTGGAAACCATGCAGAATCTCGATCCGTCAAATACATATTATCGAAAAGTGGGGGCATTGATTCTAACGTCTCAAAATCCGGATGATGAAATCATTGCAGAAGCGAAGGTTTATAACGGAGGCTACGGCAAATCTTTGATGGGCATGGTTTGTAACGATGAGAATTCCATCCATCTTGACGAGATGATGATTATGCCGAACATCTCGCAAAGCAGCCAACAGCGCTCGTCTATTGGGATCTGGAACGGAACTGCCGGCGGATACCAGATGAAAGCCGCTTTTATCATATTCGATCAATATGGGAATGAACTGGGTGGTTTCTCCAAAAGCTTCTTGGCCTGGGAATACTGGGCCTGCAATCCATTTTTAGAGGCAGGCCTCGGCTATAATAATTATGAAAACTGCATACTAATGATTGTTCCCATTAGTACAGCCCAGCCTTCGCCGGACCAAGGCTTATATGTCATGGGATCTTCATCGGTTAACTCCACGAATGATTCCTTTGCCCATTACGGCTCGATTATTTATATGGATAGTCTTTAAATCAACGGGGGTTTAATCCGCTTCCCATCCAAAGTCGATGTATTCCCAGGTGAAGGAATCATCTTTGACTTTGATCAAGGCAAAGCCTTCTTTCGTTCCGTCACGGGGTCCTTCCCACCAGTTGCCGGAAACAGCGCCGGCCGTGATGAAATGAATGCCGCCGACAGATATATCTTCAATAAAATGGAGATGGCCCTGCAGGACGAGTTTTAGGTTATGATTGTCGAATAAGCTTATAACGTCCCGCGCATTGTTGACAACCAGCGCGCTTTTTTTATCCCCGATAGGATTTCCGTGTAATTGAGGAAAAACAGAGAAAAAGGGGATATGGGTGCTGATGACAATCGGTGTTTCCGGAAGGACTTGTTTCAGATCTTCCTTGATCCATTCCATTTGCTCATCATCGATCCACCCTATATAGGAATAATCTTCCGTTGGAATGATGGCATCCAGCAGCATGAAATGCCAGCCTTTGTAATCAAATGATGAATAGCGGCCGCCTATTCTTTCAGCAAACATGCCTTCGTTGTATTCCTCGTGTTTGCGGTCTATTCCCGTATCCATGCCGATGCCGTAATGATCGTGGTTTCCCATGGTGTTATAAACTGGCATGTCAAAGAGATCTGTGTTCTTCAAATACATCTTATACAGCATGTCCGCCCGTTCATACGGCTGGTTCATCACGTCCATCACCTGATCGCCTCCGGTTATCACAAAATCCGGACCAAGCTGGTTGACTTTCTCAATGGCTTGCTGAAATCCCTCTTCCGCATTAAGCTCCGGCTGAAGGTGAATATCAGTCATAAACACGAAACTGAAATCTGTTGTTTCTCCCTGGCAGCCATATAGAATGAAAATACAAATACATAAAACCGGGACCAGGTAAATAAATCCTTTTCTTCTGGATAAAGGCATTTTTTCTCCTTTCTCATAAATTATAATTCATGATTTACTTAAATTTATACAATATACATCTGATTTTGAAATATCAATAAAAATTGGATGAATATTGCTGCTTGACAAAAAAAAGGCAAGGGGCAATATTTAGATGAACCCTTTCAGTGCAAATATTGTATCCATAGGAGGTTAGTGTGGTCAAATCGAGATTAAAGTATTGGATTCTGGGAATGGTCTTATTTTTACCTATATGCTTTTATATGCCGGCATATTCTGAAAGCCGAGCAGACGTGAAGCCTGCAGGATTTATTCCTAGTGATGATATTATTATTCCAGAAGTGATCTGGGCGCCCGCATCAGGCGGGGGAGAATGGAAAACTGAACTGATCATCACCGATGTAGATTCAAGTACAGGGGTGGAAGTATCCGTGCAATTTGTTTCAGGAACTGTTATATACTCTAATATCAGCCTTTGGCTCAGCCCGGGTCCCGGGAGTTCAATCAAGTTTTCTAATATTTTGGAAACCATGCAAGGATTTGATATTGGTAATACATATTATGGGAAAGTGGGTGCCTTGTTCCTCTCCTGTGAAGACCCTAATAACACCATTATGGCATCGGCAAGAATTCACAATGGGGATTACGGCAAGTCCTATCCGGGAATGTCTTGGACGGACGAGAATTCGGTGAATGTTGGATTTGGCATGGCCTTACACAACCTCAGTCATAACGCAAATGTCCGGTCTGCAGTTGGTGTTTTCAACGCTGCTGCCGGCGGATACAGCATGACTGCGGATTTTATTTTGGTTGATGCGGGCGCAAACGAGATCGGGTCTTTTTCCAAATCTTTTAGCCCCTGGGAATACAAAGCGTTTGATCCTTTTGTTGAAGCCGGCCTTGGAGCCGGTTCGTATGATAATTGCGCTCTTGTCGTCATTCCTACCTATACCGGCCAATCATCACCGGACAGAGGATTGTATGTCATCGGGTCCTCTGCTGTAGCCAGCACGAACGATTCCTATCCCCATTTTCCGATCAGAGAGGAGATTGTAGTAACCTCTTCGTTATTAAAATACTATTGAAGTGAAGCAGTATAAGATTTTCACGGCCTGCCGCCGCGGATCTTATTTTCCGGTTAAAGTGTCCTTATTGATATGATGATATTTTGATTGAATGAAAACGGGTGGGGTGAGTGAGGGGTCTCGAACCCCCAACCTCCGGATCCACAGTCCGGTGCTCTAGCCAGTTGAGCTACACTCACCACAAAAAGGAATCAAATTGTCGCAAATTCCAACCCATATGTCAATCTAAGCCATTCATTTTTTACACTTCGGGCAGGCCGAATCTTACCGCATCTGCCGGCTTGCGTTACCTCGACGTGAAGAGCCACGATTTCCTCACAGCAACCCGGCATCTGCGGCAATCTCGGCCCGTGAATAATCCAGGTTAGATTTTAAAAAAAGATAACTTTTCACTTTTTACTCTGAGGGGGGTATGGAGATCCTCCCGCCGCTTATCTCCTCAGAATGATATTAAGGGCTTCCCAGCGTATTGCATTCACTGCTGCTCGATCAGATTTAGTACGTCGGCGGAGTCGCGCCATTTTGATTTGACCTGGACACGAAGGTCCAAATAAATCCGGGTGTCAAAGAGTTTTTCGATTTCTTTTCGGGCTTCGCTGCCGATGGTTTTGATCATACTGCCGCGCCGTCCGAGAATGATTTTCTTATGTGTCTCTCTCTCAACGATAATGGATGCACGGATATAGCGGACGGGATTCTTGTATTCTTGATCAGCCGGGGGCTCCCTTTCTTCCATGCGGTTGATGATGACAGCGGTCACATATGGAAGCTCCTGTTTCACATGATTCAGAACTTTTTCCCGGATGATTTCAGACAACTGGAATCTCAGGCTTTGAGTGGAGATGTCCGCATCCGAATACAGTTTTTCCGCTTGGGGCAGCTCTTGAAAAATTTGGTCTTCCAAAACATCAACATTGGTGCCTTTCAATGCGGAAATGGGAACAATCTGTTTAAACGGCAGTAAGTCTTTATAATGGTCAATCATGGGGAGGACTTTCTCTTTACTGATTTTATCGATCTTATTAATCAGTAAAAAAACCGGTGTTTTGGTTTTCGCCAGAGTTTCGATCACGTACTCATCTCCGTGACCGAATTTCTGGGTAGCATCGATCATTAAACAAAGCAGATCCGCCGTTTCCAGCGCGGAGTAGACAAAATGCATCATGCGGCGGTTAAGCCGGTGAAGCGGTTTATGGATTCCGGGATTATCGATAAAAATGATTTGACCTTCATCTGTGGTCTTGATGCCAAGTATACTGATCCGGGTTGTCTGGGGTTTATCAGAAATAATAGCGATTTTTTGTCCCAAAACATGGTTCAGCAGCGTTGACTTCCCCACGTTGGGGCGCCCAATGAGGGCGACATATCCGGCTTTATAACTCATAGAGCCTCCTTGGCATTATTGGCTTTGGCTATTTAACTTTTTTTATCCGCAGTTTTTTGATTTTTTTCTGACTGACGTCCAGTATTTCTATCATCAGATTACCGAAATGGATATTTTCACCTTTTTTGGGGAGACGTCCAAGATGATGAGTAATGAAACCGCCCACCGTAACGTAACTGTCTTCGGCCAGTTTTGAACCGATCATCTCATCCAGCTCATCGATTTCCGCATCTCCAAATACGATATAGTCCTGCGGACCTTCTTTCAGAATCATCGCTTCTTCATGATCGTATTCATCCTGTATTTCACCCACGATTTCTTCCATGAGATCTTCCATGGTGACCAACCCTGAAACACCGCCGTGCTCATCCACCACGATGGCCAGCTTTTGCCGCCGCTCCTGGAATTCTTTGAGCAACTCGGATACTTTCATGGTCTCGGGGACGAAATAGGCTTCCCGGATCAGCGGATCAAGGGAATGATTCTTATATTCATCCGCTGAAAATTCCAATAGATCCTTAGCGATCACGATGCCTTCGATATTGTCCACCCGATCCCGGAAAACCGGAATCCGGGAATGTTTTTCTTGGATAACCAGGTCCCTCAGTTTGTGGATGCTGGCGCTTCGCGGAATGCATATCATATCCACACGGGGAGTCATGATTTCGCGGACAACGGTATCGCCGAATTCCACAACGCTCTTTATCAGGGGGCCCTCTTCTTTTTCTATGATGCCCTCATCCCGGGCTTCTTCAATAAAAGCTTGGATTTCTTCTTCGGAAGCTTCGTGTTCCACATCCGTTTTCCGCTTAAAGAATTCAGCTCCGGTGAAAAACGACAGCGGCTTCGGTATCCACATCACACATTTCAGTTTAAAGAAAAACAATCCCAAGATCTTATTATTATCCAGTGAGGTGATAAATTGGGGCAGGAATTCAAAAAAAACGAAGAAAATACCGAATCCTGACACAAACAGCCAGACAGGCCGGTATTGGAAATGCGGAAAGACCAGATACAGAAACAGCATAAAAAGCAGAAGGAAAAATATCCGCATGATTCCGGCTGAGATTTTTAATTCTTCAAAGATGTTTAAAATCCGTTTTCGGGATGATTTATCCTTATTTTCCAGTACCCGGCTGAGGGAAATCCGGTTGGATGAGCTCAAAGAAATATCAAGCAGGGAGAAAAGAAAGGTGAATCCCGTACTGAGTGTGAATCCCAGCCAATGCAACCAGTTAATATCCATGGTATCCTTTCAGCATTTTTTTTCTCAGCTCCTCTTCTTCTTCCTCTAATCCGGCGCCATGCTCATAGCCGCATAAGTGCAGAAATCCGTGAATGGTCAGAATTTCAAGTTCTCTCTCCAAGCCGTGTTCTAAGCCGCGGCATTGTTCGAACGCATAAGGAACGGAGATGATGATGTCGCCTAAATAAAAAAGACCCTCCGGATGTTTCACCTGGATGGGAAAGCTGAGGACATCAGTGGCGGTGTTCTTTTTTAAAAATTCCTGATTGAGCTTTTTGATACGGAAATTATCCACTAAAGCCAGGGTTATTTCAGATTGGGCGTGGCCATAGTCAGCGACGCATTTATTCATAAGATTTTGCAGATTTTTTGTGTTGACCCAATACTTATTTTGTTGATTGAGGACGTTTATCATTTTTTGATTTGTTTGGCTTTGGGTTTTTCCGTTTGTTTCGCTCAAAATCAAACCCTGGGTATTCTACGCGAGGATGATATATTGTGTCCAGGGTATGCAGAAAAGAATCCGCGATAATCTTGAGATCTTGTATGGA
>CAYRTV010000172.1:0-6276 GCA_964427225.1 uncultured Eubacteriales bacterium | reverse complement strand
CGGGGTAGAGCAGTCTGGTAGCTCGTCGGGCTCATAACCCGGAGGTCGCTGGTTCAAATCCAGCCCCCGCTACCACATTTCTCCTTCCGCTTAAACAAAATCCATCCTCAAATGACCCATAAATACTTCTTTAGCGCTCATTGTCCATACTATTTTAAAGAAATAACTGTGTTTGGAGGGGGATTTTCTTTCTTTTACAAAAAATCAGGCTTTTCAAAAGTGCTTTATGTGTGATCCTTTATAAATATCAATTTTACCGGTTCCAGCAGTCCGGATGTTTGGACGCGGAACGTTTCATCCCCTCCCGCGGCCCAGTTGTCATAGCCCATATCATCATAGACCTCCCCCAAACTCAGCTCAATCCTGGATTGAGTGTTGACATCCTCTTCAACTGTTATGGTCTTATGATAGCAGGCGGTTCCGGAAAAATACCGGATCCCGTCGTCACCGGCTTCGGTCCAGGACATCAGCCGGTCAAAAACTGTTTCCCCAGGAGCTCCCCAGCCTTCAGGGAAAGTCACTTTCCAGCTGCCGTCGATGGACATGCTTTTGACGACGCCGGATTCCCGTTTTGCTTCAAGTGATTGTTTATTTTCGGAAAAGACAACAAATACGGAAGCATGGGGCTCAAGTTCGAGCTGGAGGCTGATTCTGCCGTCCTTATCGGAGAACGTCTCGATTCTGGTTCTTTTTCCGGTTGACGGGTCCCATAATTCAGGAAACTTGCCGGTTAACCTGAATGAACATTCACCGGAATAGGACTTTCCCGAAGTGTTTCGGATAAAATAAATGTCATATTTACCGGGATGCCTGTGGATATAATCCAGGGAGAATGGAGACTTATGCGTAAAATCAGGTCCTATGCCGTCACCGAGTAAGACCTCCCGAGCGGTATGGCCCCAGATCACTCTTCCTTTTCCGTAATGGTTGACCTTGACACGGTCACCGTCAATTTCCGCCCACATTCTGCCGGCTATTTTCAACAGCTCCGCATTCTTTTCCGAATAATGATTCAGGCCGGGCACCGTCGCAGGTTTTATTCCAATAATGGTGGCCCCCTTTTGTACCAAGGACTCAAGTTTGCGCAGTATTTCAAGAGGAATGTCATCCTGGTCAGGAAGCACCATCAGGGAGTAGCTGAGTCCGTCGGGCAGTGTAATCCTGCCGTTAACGACCGTCATCCTGTTGAGGATCACATCGCTGTTGATGACATCATAATCATATCCTTTCCCGAGGTCTTCAGGTACCGGCTTTTGAGGAACATCATGATAGGCGGGATAAAAATTCGGAGCCTTGTCTCCGTAATAATAACAGGCGTCAGCCGCAAACAGGCCCTGCCGCAGCATCAAGCTGCAGCGGGCGAGATAATCTATGAACGGTTTGGACTTGTCCCGCCAGGTATTAGCATGGTTAATGTCTGAGCCGGCATGGTACGTTCTCCCAGGCAGTCCATCCTCAGGCCTTGTGCTGGCGAATGCATGAAACGTCACACAATTCAGTCCCTCGCAGAAGGCGCGGTCGGCAAGCTTTTTCAGGTCATAAGGACTGTCTTTCCACCGTCTCCAGGTCGTAAATGATTCGGCATCAACGATATTTTGTCCATAAATATGAGATGCGCTGGCGATTTCTTTGACAAGGAAGATATTCCGGTGCTGCACCCAGAACTCACCGCGTGGTACCGTCACATGGCCAAGGGCTTTCAAGGCATCAACAGGGCAGGTATCCCAGGTGGGCGGTCCCGGCCCTCCCGCCTCAGTTACAAGGTCAATGTTGTATTTTTTCAGAAATCTCCTGCCCGTGTCATAATGGCTGAATATGAACTGGTCACTGATGGTTTACTTCCAATCATACAGGAACTTTTCGGATTCTCCATCGATTGTCCAACCGGCTAAAACCGGCAGGTATCCGAGCAGATCATAGCCGTTCCATTTTTTAAAGATTTTGGGCATGGAATCCGTCCATGGTATTCCTTCGGCCAGTTCCATGCTGTCGAATTCAATATACGCTAGTCCGCCTTCCCGATCGGCTCCGGGGCTCATTCCGAGTCTTTCGATTATATGCATGAGATGTCTTCGGGTTGAATTTGGATCGAAAAAGTCGATGAAAAGTCCATTCGAATTGGGGGAAGGGACGATCAATCTCTGCCCGTTATTCGAGCAGATGAAGCGCATGATGATCCAGTCTCCAGCCGGCAGATCAACTGAAACGCTTCCGTCGGCTAATTTGCCGGTCAGATCAATAATCTGGTCCGTGCCGCCAAGTTTTTTTTGTGAATGATCGGGAAAAGCCAGGACCGCCACCTCTTTATAATATACCGGCATACCGTTGGCATCTTTCGGGCATTGCTCGGGGACTTTTGGAAAGGGCAGATCAATACGGCTTTTTAATGGGCCTTTTACTCTCCGTTCAGAGTAGAATAATTGCTTGGAGGCCCAATCAGGTTCAACCCATTCTCCGCCGGCATTCCAACCGCTTGACCCAATCATTCCGATTTTCAATCCATATTTTTTCCCTTCGTTAAATGCATATTTGATCATTGCGACAGAGCTGTCACTTAAAAAAGCGGGACCTGCCGGAATCATATTATCCGGATTTCTAACTGCCGCGACATCCCATATCTCCGCCCGGCCCATGCCTTTTTCGCTCATCTCTCTGCGATCGCGGGAAAGGGCTTCTTTGCTTATATCTCCATTATATATTCTCTTTGCCGGCAGTCCCTGAGAACTCCGGTTTCCATAAAGTAGCAAAGATTTTTTTATTCAGCAACTCATTCCGATGAAAGACAGCCGCCCCCCGTGTGGGCACAGGTTCCTTCCGGGGCCATCCGGAACTTTCACACATCCGTCGATGATTTCGATATTGTAGTCGAGAACATTTTCTTTTAACAGTGAGAGTTCGGTGAATTCACTGGCAATGGGATGCATTTTCATAGAGGCCGCCAAATGGAGTTTGGCCGCCAGGGAGAAGCCCGGTTCGATTTCTGTTCCCGCAATACAAGGCAAACCGAGAGCTTCTGCGGCGGCTTCAATTTTTTTGCCCAAATAGAGCCCGCAGGATTTGGCGATCTTAATATTGAGAATGTCAGCCGCACCGTAATCCGCGATCTTAACGGCGTCTTGCGGCGTCCAGATCGATTCGTCCGCCATAACCGGGACGCCGATTTTGCTGCGGATATGGGCCATGCCTTTTAAATCCCAAGCGGGGACAGGCTGTTCTAAAAGCTGAAGATTGCACGCTTCAACTGCCCGCAAAGTTTTGATTGTCCCCGGCACGTCCCAGGCCGCATTGGGATCGAGCCGCAAGGGAACGTCCTCTCCGACGGCTTCGCGAACGGCATGGATGCGCTTCACATCCATATCATTGGAGCTTTTTATTTTTATCACACGAATCCCCAAATGAAGCACATCCAATGCATTTTGTGCCATCTTTTCCGGTGTATCAATGCCTATTTCCGAAGCCACTGGAATCATGTCCCGGAATTTGCCGCCCGGAAGCACATAAACCGGTACATTGAGAATTTTACCTGCCAGGTCATGAAGCGCAGATCCATTCCCTCTTTGGCACAGGTAATGCGGGCCAGGCGGGCATCTATGCGGGCCATGATCCGGTTTATGTTTAAAGGATCTTCCCCGATAAGATTGGGAGCAATGTATTTTTCCATGGTGGAAGCAACCGATTCCAGGGTTTCACCGTAAAACTCCGGTTCCCAAGCGCAGCCTTTGCCGAATCCTGTTATTCCGGTATCCGTCTTGATTTGTACCAAAACTGCGTTGGATACCGAAAATCCAGTATACGCGTCGGCAAAAGCCCGGATGGGCACACCATAGGGAATAACCTCTATTTTTTCTATCTTCATATCCAACCTTCCTTATACCGTGTCATCCCGAAAAGCAAAGCGATGAAGGATCCCAAGCTGCTTCGTCCAAGTGAAGCGGTACCTATTCTTTGGGCGAAGCACTCTAAGATCCCCACGGCCGCTGCCGCGGCCTGGGGATGACATGGGGGCTATTTTGGAATCTTTTATTGCAGATACATCCAAAAGGATACGGTTATTTCCCGCAATGATCCCCCAAGTCAATACCGGACTCTTTTTAGCCTTGGGTTTTATGCTTGGCTAACACATTCCCATGATTTAGTCAATGAAAGAGACACAAAGAGACACAGCCTGTAGTCAGCTCTTTTGATACCGCTGGCATATCATTTTTTGAAATATTATTTTTATTTGGTAAGATGAATTCAATCGAGATCAATATATGGAGATTTAAGTCATGGAATATAAAAAGCCTGAGTTCGAAAAAGATTTATTTCAATCAGCGCCGGATGCGAGATTATTGAAAATTGAAAGAGACGGCATTATGCCGGAGAATCTCTATTTAACCACCAATCATCCTACTTATATTAAACATAAAGGGAGCTGGAAGCTGGTAAAAGAACAGATGATGGATTCATGTATTGTTCTTGAAGAAGAAGCATTTTATGTCCGGGAGTATTGGAATATATCCAAAGGGGCGCAGATTGTTGGGGGGTGTAATGAAGACGGTTCCGAAGGAATATATGTGCATGAAGATGGTTTTAAATTAGAAGAGAAAGACAGAAAAAAATTCAGTTCATTTGCGTTTATGAGCAGCTATATTTCCCGCGAGTATCCGATTCCATACGCACAAATCGTCAATGAGCTGAAGCGGCACAGGGATTCGGGTTATATCATTTGGGTGCTGGGTCCGGCTGTTACTCATTCCCGGGGGAGGGCGGATATGAGCTGGTTGAGCGATAACGGATTTGTCGATGTTTTATTTGGAGGCAACGCGGTCGCCACCCATGATTTGGAGTCAGCCATCCTGGATACCACTCTGGGCATGAATTCTTTAGGCGAGCCGGTGCCCGGAGGACACCGGCATCATGATGACACCATAAACAAGATACGGGCGATCGGCTCTATGGAAAAAGCGGTTGAGAATGGGATAGTGCAGGACGGCATCATGTATTCCTGCATACAAAACAATATTCCGTATGTACTGGCCGGATCGATACGGGATAACGGCCCCATCCCCGGGGTGATTAAGGATACATTTATCGCTCAGGATGTGATGCGGGAGCATACCAAGAAAGCCACATTAGTGGTTATGGTGGCGACCATGCTCCATTCCATCGCCACCGGCAATATGCTGCCTACCTTTTATGAGCGAGGCGATACGATGAGGCCCTTGAATGTGGTCTGTGTCGACCAGGATGAATTTAATCTGAATAAACTCAAAGACAGGGGGACTCATCAGTCTGTCAGTGTGGCGACCAACGCCCAGGATTTTTTAAGAATTGTTGTGAACGAACTAAAGAAAGGCACATAACATGGCAAGAAACGCAAAAGAAAAAACATTTGGTATTTTGGGTGGAATGGGTGTTTATGCCACTCTTGATTTTTTAACTCAGGTTTTTAATTTTTCTCCTAACCGGGAATCATTCGGGAATCTGAAGATCATCATCGACAATGCTATCTCCATTCCCAATATTATACAGTCGGCACTATTCGAAGGTCCGGACCCCAAACGCCCCATTATTAAAAGCATTAACAATTGTGAGAAAATCGGAGCCGAATTTGTCGCCGTCCCTTGCAATTCCGTCCATTATTACTACAAAGAGGTGATTCCTCACATCAATATTCCCTGGATAAATATCGTTGAGGTGACCGCCAAAGAAGCAGCTCACCGGGGTAGAAAGCCGCTTATCCTGGGGGGACTGGTCACGGTTAAGAAACGGTTGTATAGTGAGTATATACCAGATGCGATATATCCGACTATCATGGAGAATGATACAATTATCAATGCTATTGAGGAAATTGCTTTGACGTCCACTTTACAGGAACATTCACGTGATTTAGTAAAAAAACTGATTTACCAATACAAAGATAAAGCTGACTCAATTATTCTTGCCTGCACCGAGCTTTCGATCGTCTTTAAAAATAAATATATGGTCGGATTGCCCGTCATCGATTCTAATGTTGAGTATGCTAAAGAGATAGTGAAATTGAGCACCGGACAAAAGCGGTTGAATAAATCATAAACCGGCATCATTGTATCTCTCCAGTACTATCCGGCAAGAATTTGTCCCGGTCAACTGAACCTCCAGCCATATTTTGACCAATCTAACTTTTCTAAATGCTATTTACTTATCCTGGATTATTCACGGGCCGAGATTGCCGCAGACGACGACAATACGTTTATTTGTTGTCGTCCTGAGGAGCATAGCGACGAAGGATCTTAGACGGCACATGCATGAGAA
>CAYRTV010000171.1:0-6279 GCA_964427225.1 uncultured Eubacteriales bacterium | reverse complement strand
AAAATGCTCCGGGACAGGAGTATCCGGTATGTGGATAAGTTCTATCTGGAATTTCACAGTGCGATTATGGATGATATTTCTGAAGAAAAAGACCGGGAACTTTTAGGAAAGCTGAAGCGGGCAGGCGTCGCTGTTGAGACAAAAGAACCCGGTTCAAAAGAGGGAGAATATTTTTCCTGAAACTTAGAATTCATTTCCCTGCTTTTTCCCATTATGATAAGCTGAATACAGCATGAATGAGGGGAGAGGCATATGACAATCAAACGATGTATCCGTGCATTATTTGTCCTGCTTTTAATCACAGCGCCGGTCTTCGGACAGTCAGCCGCGGAACGGCTGACCGCTGAGATCACTGGTCATTATTTATATAAATAAGGGGGGTGGACCTCGATGACAACGTTTTATGAAGAATTTGTGGAATGCGGGGTCTGCGGGAGTGCGAGCCCGCAGGAGATTTTAGGATCTTTTTCAACAACAGGTCCTCCGGATTTGGATTTGCGGCAGAATTCCCCAGGATTTGATCCGATACACTTCATGATCCAGCGCTGTTCTTTTTGCGGATACTGTTCCCGGGATTTGTCGGATGGGACAACAGCCTTAAAAGAGATTATTGAAGGAGCGGCGTATCAAGAGCAATTGAATAATGCCGATTATCCGGAGATGGGGAACTCGTATTTATGTTCGGCAATGATTCAGGAGAAGACAGGCCGTTTGCCGGAAGCGGCTTGGGATATAATCCATGCCGCCTGGATATGTGACGACGAGGGCAAAGAAGAGCAGGCTAAGGCCTGCCGGATTAAGGCATTGAAGCTGATCACGGGCCTGGAAGAGGATGAGACCTTAACTCAAGATAAGATGACCGACCTTTGTGTACACGCGGACCTGCTGCGCCGCGCCGGGAGATTCAATCGGGCGGCGGAATTGGTGGAAGAAGGCCTGGTCCGGAGTGATGATGAAATGCTGGTGAAGATTCTGCTTTTTGAAGAGACGCTGATTAAGAAGAGGGATGCCGGACGGCATAGGGTTGGTGAGGTGGGGTGAGGTGATACATGTTGACAAATATACCGCCGATGATATGAAAAGGGAAAGATGATATCATAATATTAGGGAATAATTGTGAAAAACCTAACATTATCAACAACAAGGCAATTGAGAAGTTCCAGTCTTTTCTTTACCATTATTCTTGCGGCTTTGCTTTTAGCCGGGTGCACATCTCCTGAATCCCCTGAACTTGAGGGAGGAATTCTCGCCACATTCGATGTCCTGGGTGAAGAATACAGTATCTTTATCACCAATGAGGATACCATTGACGATGTCTTCGCTCTGGAGGCGGGCACAAGCAATGCAACTATTCCTTCGGGCAAACTGCTCAGAGGACAGGTTTCCTACAACAAACCGTGGAGCTGGCATATTGATTCGGAAGACATCGTCATGGCGGAAATCACTATTGAGCTTTGCGACGGGCTGCCGTCCCATGTCGAGGAAAACCTCGATTATTGGGTGGATACGGTGGGGCGTTTCTGTCCCTGGTCGGCAGAACTGGTGGATATTGAAGATTACCGGTAAGGTCCATTGATAAAAAGGGTCGCAGCACGAACCGTTGCTTCGAGGCGCGGCCCCGTTTATAATGTATTCAGGAAACGACCTCCATGAAAGATCTAAAGTTTAAAGTTACTCTTTTTGCTGTCATTTTTGTGAGTATTCTGTTTATTGGAACCGCCGGTTTTTCAATTTTAGAAGGAACCACCCTGACGGATTCTTTTTATTTCACCATAGCCACTATTTCCACTGTGGGTTACGGCGATGTCCATCCGTTAACCACCACTGGTAAAATCCTGGCCGTGTTCATTATCATCGTGGGAGTCGGAGCCTTCCTGGGAATTGCAGCCAATTCCCTGGAAATTGTGCTGAGTATTCGGGAAAAAAAGCAAAGGAATGAAAAGATCAATATGCTCATAGGTGTTTTTTACAGTGAAGCCGGGAACGAGCTGATCACGCAGCTCTCGGAATTTGATCACAGCTTGGACAGAATCCGGAAATATCTGGTGATCAACATCGACAGCACCATCCACGGTTTTGATGAGATCAGGAAAATTTTACTGGGATACCGACATAGATTGGAAATGAAAAAATCCGATTTTCCTCCATTGAAAAAATTTTTGGCCGAACGGAGGGATTTTTTCCTGCGCCTTATGGAAAACCCGCATATACTGGAGCATGAATCTTTCGCCGAACTGCTGATGGCGGTCTTTCATATGACTGAAGAATTGGCCCACCGCAAAGACATAGCAGATTTGCCGGAATCCGATTTGGACCACCTGGCCGGGGATACGGCCCGTGTCTACACCTTGCTGATTGCACAATGGCTGGATTATATGCAGCATCTGAAAAAGAATTATCCCTACCTTTTTTCTCTGGCCATCCGGATCAATCCCTTTAATCCGGAGGCATCGCCGGTAGTCGCAGAATCATAAATCCCAATGGCGACGCACCATGAAATCGTGGTTCAAGATGCAGCCCCCCTCAGGTTCATGGTTATAACAATGTATAAACGAAGCCGTTTGGGATCCTTCGAGCGCCGGCGCGCCCTCAGGATGACAGACGGGATGGCAAATCCTTTAGGATTGTATCCGCACAGAAACTTTGATACAATTCCGTTTTAAATATTGAAAATATGAACACATTCTTTCCCTTTGATCGCTTCACCCGCCTTGATTGTAATCAAGGTTTTGCAAACTTTTTATGGGTTCGACACCCCAATTCACTTTCCGCGCGGAGCGATGGAAACATGATCACGCATGTCATCCTGAAGCCTGCGGCAGTATATCCGATGTCATTTTCGAAGCAGAGCGACGGGAATCTTAGGCGGTGCCGGCGCGAGGAAACGGTCCCATTTTATAAGGAGATGACTTAATGAAAAGAGCAATTATTCTTACCCTCGTTTTTATGGTATCCGGGTTGCTGGTTTCTTCCGAAAACCAAAAAATCTACTGGGGAAATTCCGTGCCCGAAGAATGGAATGGCACCTGGACGGACGAATATTTAACGACCCCTGAAAAAACTAACTATGAGCGGACCTCTTCCGCCATGGATATTCTGGAATTCATCAATGCCTGCCGCTGGAACAGCGAATATATGCATGTCATCAACATGTATACCAGTCCACTGGGCCAAAACTGTCCGGTGGCTATACTGGCAAATCCGAGGGTGACAAATCCAAGGGAAGCCGCTGAATCAGGAAAACCGGTCATCTACGTCCAGGGCAATATCCATCCCTGGGAGGCGGAGGCCAAAGAAGCGACCCTCATGCTCATGCGGGAGATACTTTTCGGACAAGGGACACATCTCCTGGATGATCTGATTATTATTATCTGCCCGAACTTCAATGTGGACGGCAACGAGATCCTCAACCTGAACCAGGGGACACCTCATATCATCGGCCGAAACTCCAATTCCCAAGATCTCAACCTCAACCGGGATGCGGTTAAAGTCGAAACCGTCGAAGTCGAAGGGCTTTACCGGTCGATATTGAACCGCTGGGATCCGGTATTGTTCTATGACGGTCATGCCATGGGCCGGGTCCAGCACGGCTATGCCATGGGATATGCAACCTGCACGGTGCCGGCCTCCCATCCGGCTCCCCGCAATTATGTGTTCGACCGGTTATTCCCGGAAGTCCGCAAATCCGCGCGCGAGAACTTCGGCCTGGAGATGTTTACCCACTGCGATATTGACGAGGAGCGGCCGCCGACGGAATGGTCTCATCTGGGAGGCTGGTGGTCCAATGAAGCTAAATTCGTGGTCAATGCTTACGGCCTGCGGAACAGAATGAGCATCCTAGCCGAATCTCCCGGTCATGAATCCTTTGAACGAAAAATATATGCCCATTATGCTTTTATCATGGAGATTCTGGAATACGCCGCTGAACATGGACGGGAAATGCAGGACATCTGCCGCCGGGCGGACCAGGAGGTTGTGGACAAAGTAAAGGCCGAAGCGGAAAGCGGACAGCTCAAAAATTACCTGGCCGGAAAATATGAATCCTACGGGAAGGTCGACGTGCTGGTTTATAAAGACCCGAACACCCGGCACTACGTTCCGGGAACAAGTGTCCGGGCGAAAATAGCCCCGCATATGCTGGAGCCCCCGCAGCTGGTTAAAGGGCTGGAATTTCTGGCTAAGCCGGTCGGCACGGATGAAGCCGCGATGCCCAGAGGGTACTTGATTCCGGCGGATATGGAATTTTTGGCGGAAAAGCTGCGCACTCATAACGTCAAGGTGGAGGTCCTGGAACAGCCGGTCACAGCTATGGGTGAAGAATTCATTATCGAAGAAGCCGGAAAACTTCCGCCCTCAAGAAGGATAGGCCCCATGGTCAGGCTGGAAGGTGAATTCCAAAAGGCGCCGGGGAAGACATTTCCAGCCGGGACCTTTCACGTGGATTTGGTGCAGCCGCTGGCCAATCTGGCTTTTTATCTGCTGGAACCCCAGGCCGCCGACGGATTTGTCGGGTGGGGCGTTTTCGATGATTTTCTTAAGTCAGTCAGCGCCGGCGATGCGTATCCGGTTTTCAAATACTATAAGATCCAGTGACCCGGCATGTCGTTTCGGGAACGGATGCGCCGTTTAGGATTATTCCAGCTCAATAAGCGTTTTCTCCCCGATTAGGCATTTGACGGATTTTTTCCACTCATAGCGTTCGCCGTAGCCGTAATTGAGCAGAATATCATAGGTCCCGGCGGGACATTCACATCCCGGGCCCTCGATGGCATATAACTCCAGGTCTTTGTCCTCATTGAGGCCGATCTTATCGGCTGTGCCTTCCCGGTAAAAATGGATCATATCCGGCCTGGAACCGCTTGCGCTCCGCACCTCGATTTCCGAGCCATGGAGATTCACCGTCACATTAGTCCTGGTGTCTTCCTTTAGTTCGATGTTGTTCAGCCAGATCTCATAACCGAATCCGGCGCAGCTTATATCCATATCCAAAAACAGATCATAGATGCCGGGCCCGATTCTATGGGTTTGGTCATTGATGGATTCGGCCGGTTTGAGCCGCTGGGAATGGTCGCCGGGTTTATACATATGCGGATAGACAGCCGGACCTCTTTCGCCGGCATAGATTTCGGAGAAGGCGCTGTATGCGGCCAGGCCGCCCTTGGTGTCTCCTTCTTCTTCGACAGTGATGCCCACTTCATTGAAAACGGCCGAGACTGTAGTGGATTCGGCTGCCTCCGCCTGGATATTATTGATTTTAAAACTGATCTCGCCGGCGCCGTCTTTAAGCGGCAAGGTGCAGACGGCGGAATAAGTGCCGGGGCCAAGGTGATAAACACGGGGATTATCCTCCAGTCCCGGAACTCTCCGGCCCTCAGCCGAGAGCAGCTCAAATGTATTCTCTCCGGCCAGCATGTCCCCGACCGCATAGGCATTGAGTTTCAGTTCCGCCTGGTCTTTATTATCGAATTCGTCTGTCTGTTCATAAATAAAGACAAAATTCCAGCCGTGATCAGTCACGACCTCAATGCCGTTTTCCAAAGTATAATGATAATCGGACACACTTTGGGCGGGTGTATTTACAGTGAATAAAAAGGTGAAACATAAAAGAACAAAAATTAAACGTATACCTCTCATGAACCTCTCCTTTCGTGCTTTATTACCATAACGCATATAGAGAGTGATTTCAAATAATGAAATTCAGATAGTTCTCGCGGTTGACGACTTGGGATTCAGCATCAGGATAAGCTTCCAGGAAAGACTTGGATCCTGATAATTTGTCAATTTTTAGAATTATGATTCCTGGGAATAGCATGATTTTCAGGAATAAAACCCATGCAGTTTGGGATTCTTCGGGCTTCTGCAAAGCCCTCAGAATGACAGACGTCTGTCATTCCCGGAGCGAAGCGGCGGGAATCCTGGACGGCGCTGGCATGAGGAGACGATTGTGCTTCATCAGGCGAAGCAGTCTAAGATCCTCACGGCCTGCTTCGCAGGCCTCAGGATGACATACGAAAAGAAAAGTTTCCCTTGTTTATCGCAACAAAATTAGGCATATTAGAGACAACGATGAGGAGGTCATTATGCCGTTTACAACGCTATTTATCGCCCATGCTCCGGATGCGGACTACACCAAACACCAGAACAAGATTGAGACCGGAAAATATAAACTTTTTACCGTGATCGTGAAAAATCAAAAGGAGGCCTAAGAGGTCGCCAAAGACTTTCATGAAAAGGTTTAATGTCTTTAGAATCATGATTCGTCCGGACGAAGCAGCTTAG
>CAYRTV010000170.1:0-6290 GCA_964427225.1 uncultured Eubacteriales bacterium | reverse complement strand
GCTGTGTTCTCTGCACGCTGTATTCTCCGGGGCTGATATTATCCATTACCATGCCCTGGGGCCGTCTTTCTTCTCCATTATTCCCTGGCTGGCCGGGAAAAAGATGGTCAGCACGGTTCACCGGCTGGATTGGGAGACCGAAAAATGGGGAAGGCTGGCAAAAATCTTCTTAAAAATGGGAGAACGGATGGCCCTCCTTCTGCCCCGGAAAACAATCGTAGTTTCCTCTGATTTGAAAAATTATTTGCGAAAGCAATACCGGAAAGATACAATTCACATCCACCAGGGCATTCATATTCCCCGCATCAGAAAACCGGATATCATCACACAAAAATACAGTCTGCAGGGAAGAGATTATATCCTTTTTATGGGGCGGCTTTCCCCGGAAAAAAGGATTGACTGGCTGGTTAAGTCATTCCTGCATCTTCACAAGAAATTCCCTCCGGTCCGAAAACTGAAGCTGGTCATTGCCGGAGGTTCAAGCGCAACCGGAAATTATGTCGCTGCCTTAAGAAAATTAAGCCAAGGAAACAATTCAATTCTTTACACCGGTTATGTAAACGGCCATGAGAAGGATGAACTGTTCAGCAATGCACTTGTTTTTTCACTCCCCTCGTATGTGGAGGGCTCTCCCATTGCCCTTTTAGAGGCCATGGGTTCAGGGGTGTGCTGCCTGGCCAGTGATATCCTGCCTCATCGTGAGGTTATGAACGATGGTCAAGACGGGATTCTATTCAATTCCGAAAAATTTACAGACTTAACCGGAAAGCTGCAAACCTTGCTGGAAAACCCCGGAAGGATCAAGATGTTAGGCGAAAACGCTAAAAAAAAAATTCAAGCCCGTCTCAACTGGGACGATGTGGTCAAAAAAACAGAAGAAGTCTACTATAATTCTCTTTCCTGAAAATGCATCATATAGGTTTCAATCGGTTATTTATGAAACCGCTTGATAAAGTCTTCAACTTCAGGAACGCCTCCCTGGTAGACCAGGTAGCCATTGTATGGCTCGCGTTCAGTGATATCATCATTGACCGGGGTCAGCATAAGGTCTTTCACTTTTTCCAAATCACTGGTCTGACCCAAGGCCCATCCCAGCTTAATATAAGCCACTTCCGGAAGCATATTGCCCACTGGAATAATTCCGGATGCCAAAAGGTCCCTGCCGGTATCATAAACATACATATGTACATATCCCCAAAGAGTCTGCACGGTCATATAAACAGCCAAACCTTTGTCTATAGCCCGTTTGATGGCGGGGTAAAGAGGTTTATTAACGTGACCTAATCCGGTGCCGGCGATAACGATTCCCCTGTATCCGTTATCAACGAGGGAGTCAATAATATCCGGCTGCATATTGGGATAATAATAGACCAGGGAGACTTTCTCCTCAAAAAATGGTCTCACAACGCATTTTTTATCCCGGCGTCTCCGTTTATACGGTGTCTTCAGCATCTTTACCCTGCCCCTGACAACGGTTGCCAGGGGTATATCGCCGAGGGTTCTGAACGTAGAGCGGTAGGATGAATGCATTTTACGCACCCGGGTTCCCCGGTGCAGGAAGCCATATTCATCGGAGGTCGGGCCGAACATACAAACCATGACTTCAGCGATATCAGAATGGCCCGCCGTGTAAGCCGAATGGATTAAATTTAAGGCGGCATCCGAAGATGGCCGGTCGGAGGAACGCTGAGACCCGACAAGCACGACCGGAACCGGAAGGTCCTGGATCATATAATTGAGCGCCGCTGCCGTATGGTGAAGCGTATCCGTTCCATGGCCGACAATAATACCATCAATTCCCTGTTCGATCTCATCGGCAATGGCCTTCGCCAACACAACATATTGTTTGGGTCCCATGTTTTCGCTGAAAACGGCAAACAATTTTTCCGTGGTCATATTGCAAATATCCGCCAGTTCCGGCACGGCCCCATATAATTCACCCGGAGAAAAAGCGGGGATGACTGCGCCGGTCCGGTAATCCAGCCGGGAGGCGATTGTCCCTCCGGTTCCAAAGAGTTTCACATTGGGCTTGTCATCAGAATAAGGAAATTCTTTTTCGGGAATCTGATATTTGGCCTTCTTATATCCGGTTTCCTGCATATGCCGGATGGTATCCACTGCCACTCCGATATTGTATCCGGTGACGATTTTCAAAACGATATGCCGGTCGTCGTCATTTTCCGCACGGGGAAGAACCGTGCCCTCAAACTCTCCCCGGGTCGAATCAATCTTGACTTGACCCCACACCCGGACATTGAATTTTTTTAAAACCTCCAGGGCTTTCCCTTTATAGCCCTGGAAAAGTACTTTTTCATCCGTTGTTTTATTCATTGTTTTTTGACAAAAAAACCTGTATTTCAGTTTCGACCTTACGGCTCAATTCAGTGAGATCAAGATTTCCCAATGCCAGTTGACGGAGCTTCCCCATGACCCAATGATGCCGGGCTTCCGGATGTACCCGCGGATTAGGGGAAAACGCCCTGATTAAACCGGATATGCGGGAAAAGATATCTTCACGGCTGGTTTTTTTGTAACCTGTCTTTTTTAAAATAATGTCAAAATCCTTTTCCTTAGAGTCATACATCTCCGGAAGCATCGCCTCCGCTATATTCAGATGGATCTTTTTCTCTTTTAAGAAGTTCATCAATGCATATATTTTTTCATATTCCAACTCATGCGGTAACGCAAGCTGTCCCTCAATATGCTTTAAACGCTGACCCATCAAAACACCAAGCCAGGCTGGATCAACTCCAGTACCCTCAATAATTTTTTCCATCGAAGGAACAATATTTCGTCCCAGCAGATAGGGGTAACAGTCTTCGGGAACCCCCCATTCCTGCAGCTGTTCGATTCTGGCATGCACATCAACGGGGATCCGCTGACGGATCGCCTTAATATAATCTTCCTGGAGAGGTATCGGCGGGGAATCTGTATCCGGGTACATGCGGTCAGGCCCGGGCAGGACCCGTTCAAATATGGTGGTTCCATCGGCAAAGGATTTCCGGCTTTCTCTGGGAACACCTTCCATTGCCAGGCGGCAGCGTTCTTCCACCGTCTCAAGTGCGGTAGCCATGTCTTCCTCCGGCCCCCACAGCAAAACTTGGGCGTCTTCCGGGTTTGAGGACAGACTCTCCCGAATCCAATTCCAGGTTGACGCCTGAAGATTTTTCTTCCACTGTTCAGAATGAATCATGTTGGGCTTTTCAATGCACGCGATCACCTTTAAGCGGTCGCTGAGTTCATCGGCAAACATTTTGCCTGGTTGAGTA
Source organism: uncultured Eubacteriales bacterium (assembly GCA_964427225.1). Lineage (GTDB taxonomy): Bacteria > Acidobacteriota > Aminicenantia > Aminicenantales > Aminicenantaceae > CAYRTV01. Next base: position 3,021 of record CAYRTV010000170.1, on the reverse strand, counting down.
AAATGGGATAAAAGACCGGAAAAGCCGGGCAAATTAACCGCCGCTATCTGGTATTGATTGCGTACAGCGTGCTGAATCCCGGAATCACGGACATCATCATAGGACAATATTTTCGACTTAATGCGCCAGGTGTTTGAGGATATCCTCCGCTCTTTCAGCTTATCCCGAATGTGCAGTAAAGCCCATTGCCTGAAGACTTCATTGTGTGTTAATTCCGGAATCCACTTATTGTGCGCCACACCTTTGATTTCGACCCGGCTGCCGCCGCGGCAGCTGACATTGACATCCTCACGGCCGCTACCGATTCCAGTTCTTACTTTTTCGGTGCTGCGGTTGAGGAAACGAATGGTTTCCGCTCCTTCCCTTACTTCATCCGGGTTGGTAAAATCCGGATAGGTCACTGTTTCTATCAGAGGCATTCCCAGGCGGTCGGTTTGATACATCCGGACATGTCCCACATCCGATATTTCCCGGCAGGAGTCTTCTTCCAGACTCAGCTGAATCAGGCGGATTTTTTTTTGGCGGAGACGGATTTCGCCCTCAACGCCTAAAATAGCGGTTCTTTGGAACCCGGTGGGAATACTTCCGTCCAAATATTGTTTGCGGATGATATGGACTTCCCCCACTATATTCAGTTTGCACAGCATGGAAATTTCCAGCGCGATCTCCAAAGCCTCCCGGTTCATAGGAAAGGGAGGAGTATCATCAATATCATAAGTGCAGGCAGTTTCATTTTTTATTCTATAGACTATTTCTTTTCTGGTTTTAAATTCCATCAGAGCCGTACCGTCATATTCTCCGAGTTCACTCAAGGTCGGGCGCATATGCCGGATTAATTCTGCATCATATTCGGTTTTTTTGTTATACAATCCGGCGGGACAATGACAAAATAGTTTTTTTTCGGTTTTCAGTTGCTGATGGACTTCTAATCCGGATGTGAATCCGACACGGTTATAATCGGCCTGCTCCGCCTCCTTACGGTCCACATATCCAATGGCTTTTTTGGTTTTAATGAAATTTTTGTAAGGATCAATTTTATTATTCATCAATGAACCTGGACTATTCATAAAACAATTGCGATGGCTGTATAAATGAAAATGTTATTTTACCAGATTGACATTATATTCCAAGAATTTCTTTTTATTTTTGATCTTCTTTCAGAGCCGGTTTCAAATCCAGCATACGGTCGATACGGAAGACCCTGTCTGCTCCTCGTTTTTGGCAGAAGGCATTGACCCCTTCAAATGCTTTGCCTTTGTATTCCATCCGTTTGATGGATTTAGGTAAGATTCTGCGCCTGGACTTGGTATCGTCCGGTTTCAGGTAAACCAGATGCAGGGCATCGCCTTGCTTGATGGCGGTTTGGATTAAACTCTTCTTCCCGGCATAGGAAATCTTTTCTTCCGCTTTTTTATATTGGAAGCGGGTTAAAAACCGCACCACACGGTAATCCATACGGATATGTTTTTTTTGAATTTCTTTTTTTAGGATAAGTCCGTCAAAACCCCTGCACCGGCTCAAAGCCACATACACCTGGCCATGCGCGAATGTCCCCCGCCCAATGTCAATAACCGCCCGGTCAAATGTTTTCCCCTGGCTCTTATGAATGGTTATCGCCCAGGCCAACCGAACCGGATACTGCCAAAATTCTCCTGCCGGTTCCGAAGTGATCTTACCGGCGCTTTCATCATATTCGTAACGGAAAAGCTCCCAAATGTGGGGCTTGACGGCAACGGTCTCTCCGTCCTGCAGCTCTACTTCCAGCGGCCCTTCTTCCCCGTTCGCGGGAAGATCCACAATCCGGCCCACGGTTCCATTGACCCAGCGCCCCATCCGGTCATTATTGACCAGCATAATCTGGGCTCCCGGCTTCAATTCCAGACATTCATCGGTGGGAAGAGCAGACACGTCAAATTCACCGTTTATCATGCTCTGATAACGAAAGATATTCCCTTTTAATTGCAGCAATTTTTCCTGATTGATTTTCCATGCCTGCTGATTGGTTGAAGTCAGGTAAATATAGAACTCATTTCTTTCAGGAATAAAAGCCGGGTTGAGCCGGTGATTCAGCCGCTCGATGTCCTGATCCGTCACTGACCGGTTGCGGATGGCGTTGAGCAGCTGAATAAATTCCCTGTCAGTCTGGCGGTAAACTTTTTCCAACTCCACCATATCCATATCAAAATCCAGCCGTGAAAAGACCGTTGCGGAGAAAAAATAAGGAGATGGATAACGACCGGAAAAAATAGGCTTTTCAGCAGCCGTCACGACCGGGGGGAGCTGATAAAGGTCGCCGATAAAAATCATCTGCACGCCGCCGAACACCTGTCTGGGAAAAGGGCCATTTAAACGAAGATGCTTTTCCACACAATCCAAGAGATCAGCCCGGACCATGGACATTTCATCGATAATGAGCGTATCCAGGTTTTTATACAGCCTTTGTTTTTCCGAACTGACCTTTTTTATTTTATCCAGGGTGACATCCGGGCGAAAACCGAAGAAAGAATGAACCGTCTGGCCCCGGACATTAAGGGCGGCGACTCCGGTAGGCGCCAGCACCGCCGCTTTTTTATGTGTTTGCTGTCGAAAATATTCCAGTAAAGTTGACTTTCCGGTTCCCGCTTTTCCGGTTATAAATACATGCTGGGAAGTGTTTTCCATGATATCCAGCGCTCGCCTGAATTCCGGATTCAGCTCAACCTCTCGCAGTCCGGGGATGATTTCCACTGATTTCTTTGACATTAGAATTTCCAGAACAGTTAAAAAGACGCTGAACTCAGGTTCTTTTCTCACTCAGCCATTTCTGAATGCTGTCGATTTGGTTATCGATGAGATCTCTCCCCGCATTAAAATATTTTTCCCATTCCCAAAAAGCCAGCATATTCGCGGGATCCGGTTTGAAACTGAAATCAATGGGATAAAGATTCTTATCGCCTTCATGGCGGGCCAACTGTTCCATCATCATGTAAAAAGTAGACATCAAAGTGGAAAACATGTCTTTCCCGGGCTGTTTGTGATCCA
>CAYRTV010000169.1:0-6339 GCA_964427225.1 uncultured Eubacteriales bacterium | reverse complement strand
GGAAATGTTGTATCCAATGTTAAATTCAATGTGTATGAAGGCCCCAGGCTTATAGAAAGATTGACCCTGGGTCTGACCCCGGATGAAGACGTCAGTATGTCCCCCCGGATCTGTGCAATCTGCACCTTATCCCATAAAAACGCCGTCCTGCGCGCCTTTGAAAATGCCCTCGACATCAAGCTCCCTCCTAAAGCCCAACTGCTGCGCGAAATGATGCATATGGGCGAAATGATTGAAAGCCACTCCCTGCACACATTTTACCTCGCGCTGCCTGATTATCTAGGCTTTCCCAACGCTATCGCCATGGCATCCAAGTACGGTTTTGAGGTAAAAATCGCATTGGAAATGAAGCATTTCGGCAATCACATTATGAAGACTATCAGCGGCCGCTATATTCATGGGGAAAATCCGGTCATAGGCGGTTTTGGAAAGTTCCCCAGCCGCGAAGAATTGCTGTTTCTAAAAGAACGGGCCATCCAGTTCATGCCCTTTGTTATGAAAACAGTTGAACTTTTCTGCACCTTGCCCTACCCGGATATTCCCGAAGATGAAACGCTTTACGCATGCTGCGAACCCGGCGATGACAGGTTCGGATTTTGGGGCGATGAAATCATCCTTTCCAACGGCGAAACATTCTTCCGGGATGATTATAAACAAGTGACCAATGAATTCGTGGTGCCTCACTCCTACTGTAAACGCAGCCGCTATCAAGGCAAACCCTATTCCGTCGGCGCCCTGGCCCGTATCAATGTGCTGGGAGAAAGACTTAAAGGCGAATCCGGCAACGCATTCAAAAGGTATTTCAATGACAAATGGAAAGTCAATCCTCTGTATCACAATGCGGCCCAAGCCCTTGAAATACTTTATTCCTTTGAACGGATACCTGAACTTGTCGATGAAATACTGAAATACAAGGAAGATCCGGAACCGGTTGAGTACACCAGGAAAGACGGAAAAGGCACCGGCCTGGTTGAAGCTCCCCGCGGACTGCTGATCCATCACCATGAGGTGACCGATGGTAAAGTATCCCATGTGGATATCGTCACCCCGACCGCACAAAATGCTGAAGACATCGAACGTTACTGCCATATTGCCGCCCAAAAGCTGCTGGAGCAAGGACAGGAAGATCAGATCCGCGACCGTATGGATATCGTAGTTCGGGCCTTTGATCCCTGCATCAGCTGTTCCGCCCATATGGCACAGGTGGAAAAAGCGGGGGACGATAACTGGACCACCGCCTGGGACGAGATCCGCAAACAGGGCGAACCTGTGTTTGTCGGCGTCGGCTGTTCGGAATATTCCGATGACCGCAGCGGATTGGAGCTGGCCCGGATGTTACGGGAATCCGGCCGGACCAACGTATGGACTGAAGACGAAATCCCGGGCAACCAGGATTTCATGCAGTCTTCCAAAGGAAAACCCGTCATCTTCCTGGATGCATTGGAGTTTTCCGAATCACCCGGAAAAATCACCCTGATCCCGCTGGAATATGTTCTCAATCATGCTGCCCTGAGCCACAAGTTCGTTCCTTTCCTCACTCATCTGCCCGATCCGAATCAACTCAAAAACGCTTATGTGCTGGGCATCCAGCCCCAATCCATTGCTGAAGGCGATGTCATCAGCCCTGAAGTGCAAACTGCGATCAAGAAGATCCTGGAACGGATGAAAAACTAATCCCCATGAGCGAAAAATCGTCCTGCAGAATGTTTATTTCCCGCCTTTTTCTTCCTGCATCAATCTTTCAATTCTCTGGACGATTTTTTCTTCTTTATATATCTTTCTGAGGGGTTTGTCGCTTGTCGACAAGCCCCTCCCCTCCCTCCTTTCAGGTTATTCAAAATACCATCGCCTGCCGGAGCACCGGAACACATTCTCAGTCATTTCAATCATGAATAGTGATGTTCTCGCTGGGGATATTTTCGGGGTGGCGTGATATGGCCCTTATTCATTGCCATGGCGAAACGAACCGATACCGTTTCACCTGACGGAGTCTTATATTATGCTTCGTGTCATCCGTGCGGAGACCGGGCTGCAGAAGCGATGCAGCCTGAGATCTTTCGGTTTGATCAGGATGACAGTGGAATTGTAAAGCGGCGATTGGGTTCTCTCCGAAACCGATGGTAATGAGCAGGAGGATCTTGGCGAGGTTTTGCTGTTTGGGAATCGTGTTCAGCCTATTGCCGGCAAACGGAGTTATGTACCACAGGTGGGGAAAAAATCCCCACCTCCGCTCCGGGCGGGGAGATACCCTTTTATTTTCCTCGCTTGTAATTTTGTATTTATAATTTTTTCTATACTTTACACAAGCTATGCAGATTAAAACAAACTCATCCATATTGGCACAATAATTGCATTTCTTATTTTCATGAGGTATCATTAAATGAACCAAATTGAGCGAAAAATTCTGATCGTCGATCCCGATGAACGGGAAAGAAAAGATTTAGCTGACTATCTGAAGCAGAAGAAGTATACTGTTGAAAAAGGTCAAGGACTCGCTGATGCAGTAAAAAAGATGGCACAAAGTTATTTCCCCTGTATAATAGTGGATGTTGACCTGCCGGACATGAAAGGATATGATGCCGTTTCAATAGTAAAAAACATCGAACCTAAAACGAAAGTTATCGTGACCACCAAAAAGAATTCAAAAGACCTGGAAGCTAAGGTACGGGAACAAGATATATTTTTTTATTTTATTAAGTCTTTCGGCAAGGAAGAATTGATACTCGCAATCAATAATGTCTTCAGCAAATAAAGGAGAAATAAAATGGAAAACGCAAAAGCCAAGATTATGATCATCGACGATGATCCGGATTTCAGAGATGCCATTACCCCATACTTCATTCAGCCATGTACGAAGTCGTAGCCGCCTCCAATCCGCAAGAAGGCAAGGACAAGATCTTGAAGGAAAAACCTGATCTGATTTTACTCGATATCATGATGGACAGCCTCTTTGACGGTTTTTCCCTCTGTCATGCCATTAAAACCTCGAAAGAATTCAAAGAGGTTCAGGATACCCCGGTCATTTTCGTATCAGCAGTCAAAGAAATGACCGGATCCCGCTTTAAGTTCAAGGGTGAAGAAGAAGGAATGTGCGGGCCTGATGACTATATTGACAAACCCGTCAAACCGGATGATTTAATTTCCCGGATCGAGAGGCATTTGAAAAAATGAATAATGGCAATAAAAAAGAAGCTCAGCTTAAGCAGACTTTTTTACAGCAGATCAAGAACATACCCGGGGGCGAAAGCCTGAAGAAATGCATCCAATGCGGAACCTGTACCGGGACATGTCCGGTGAGTTACACAATGGACATCTCCCCCCGCGAAATTATTGCTCTTTTACGCGCGGGCGATATCGAATCCATTCTGTCCAGCCGGACAATTTGGATATGCGCATCCTGCTACTCGTGCACAGTCCGCTGCCCGCAAGGAGTGAAAGTCACTGATATTCTGTACACTCTGAAGCGGCTGGCCATGGAAAATGAAATTTTCCCCAAAAAATTCCCTGTATATGCATTGTCCAATGCCTTTGTCAAGTTCACAAATATGTTTGGACGAAGTTATGAACCCGGACTTATCCTGGCATATTACCTGCGAACCAACCCTCTCAAACTTTTTGGCATGCTGCCGCTTTTTCTGCAATTAGCTCCCAGGGGCAGAATTGGAATACTGCCCCAAAAGATTAAGGGAAAAAAGAATTTTTCGAAAATATTGAAAGAAGCCGAAATCATGGAACACATCGTTCCAGCTCAGGACTCTTAATAAATTCTGTTTAACCGGCTTTCTTTCCTATAATCACTGGAGGTGAAAATGCCCTATTCCTATTATCCCGGATGTAGTCTGGAAGCTTCCGCTAAAGGCTATGATGAATCCGTTCATTTCGTTTTTAATTCCCTGGGAGAGGAATTGAAAGAAATCGATGACTGGAACTGTTGCGGAGCGACATATTATATGGCCACCAAAGAAACCATCTCTCTGGTCATTTCCGCGAGGAATCTCGCTCTTGCCGAGAAGCAAGGTTTGGATATTGTGGCCCCCTGCAGTTCATGCTACACCATTTTATATAAAACCAACCATATTCTTAGAAATAATTTTATTCTGCGGGAAAAGGTCAATCAGGCTTTGAGAAAAGACAAATTGGAGTATAACTTAAGCGTCAATGTGCGCCACCCTTTGGAAGTTTTGGTCAATGACATCGGAATCGAAACGATCGCCGATAAAGCGGTTCATTCGCTCAGCGGGCTCAAAATCGCGCAATACTACGGATGTCAGATTGTCCGCCCCGATCGCGGTTTGGATGATAAAGATGACCCTCAGATGATGGACGAACTCTGCAGCGTTTTAGGTGCGGAAAATGTGTATTTTCCTTTGAAAGTACAGTGCTGCGGCGGTATGCTGATGACCACATATCCGGATGTCGGGTTGGAGCTAAATAAAAAGATACTTGATTGTGCCAGGGATAACGGGGCGGATGCCATTGTTACCACCTGCCCTCTCTGTCAAATCAATCTAGAGGCGTACCAAAAAAAAATCAATAAAAAATTCGGAACCAAACACCAAATGCCGGTTTTGTTTTTCACACAAGCCGTCGGGTTGGCACTAGGAGGAACGGCGAAGCAGCTGGGGCTGCATCGCTCTCTAATCCCTTTTGAATATTCTCAAACCTCAGCGGAGGAATCAAGATGACGGATAATAAACAAGACACTCGCATTGGCGTATATATCTGCCATTGCGGATCCAATATAGCAGGAACCGTGGACGTGGAAAAGTGCCGGGATGATTTGACAAAAATGCCCGGTGTAACCATTGTCCGTGACTATAAATTCATGTGTTCTGAACCCGGTCAGGACTTAATCATAAAGGATATCAAGGAGCAGGGACTTAACCGGGTTGTGGTCGCATCCTGTTCCCCGCTTATGCATGAACCCACTTTCCGGAAAGCCTGCGAAAAAGCCGGGCTTAACCGCTATTTATTTCAAATGGTCAACATACGGGAACAGTGTTCATGGGTCCATAAAGACAGCGAAAGGGCCACGCAAAAGGCATCTTCCTTGACCCGGGCCGCTATCCAAAGGGTCTCCCTCCAGCAGCCTTTAACTCCGGTCAAAGTCAATGTCCACCCGGACACCTTGATTGTCGGGGGAGGGATTGCGGGAATTCAAGCCGCCCTGGAGATAGCCGAATCCGGAAATAAAGTGTTCTTAGTCGAAAAGGAATCGACTATCGGCGGAAAAATGGCCCGTTTTGACAAAACCTTTCCCACTCTCGACTGTTCCGCCTGTATTTTGACTCCTAAAATGGTGTCCGCCAGCCAGCATGATAATATTGAACTTATCAGCTACAGCGAAGTGGAAGCTGTAGACGGGGCCATGGGTGACTTTAAAGTGAAAGTCAGGAAAAAGGCACGCTACGTTAAAGATGATTGCACTTCCTGCGGAGAATGTTCTCAGGTATGCCCAGTTAAAGTTCCGAATCCATTTGAGGAAAATCAATCTACACGGTCTGCAATATATAAAACTTTTCCGCAAGCGATTCCAAATACGTTCGTGGTTGAAAAAGAAGGCCGCCCCCCTTGCCGGGAAACCTGCCCTATCGACCAGGAAGCCGCCGGCTACATCGGATTGATTGCCGAAAAAAGATTTGAAGAGGCGGCCCGTTTGATTCGCCACCAGAATGTCCTTCCTTCCGTATGCGGAAGGGTTTGCTATCATCCCTGCGAAACAGAGTGCAACCGTAAATTCGTTGACGACCCGGTCGCCATAAAAAATCTGAAACGATTTGTGATTGACTGGGAGCGGGCTCATATTGAAACGCCGCACCCTCCTGAAATTCCTGAGAAACGTCCGGAAAAAGTGGCGATCATAGGGTCCGGCCCCGCCGGTCTGGTTTGCGCTCATGATTTGGCGAGGCAAGGTTTCCAGGCAGCCATTTTTGAAAAACTCCCCGTCGCCGGAGGCATGCTGGCAGTGGGTATTCCCGAATACCGTCTTCCGGCTGAAATCCTGGAAAGTGAAATCAATGCCATCAAGCAATTGGGTGTGACCGTAAAAACCAAGTCGGCGCTGGGAAAAGACTTCACGCTTGAGGATTTGAAACAGGAATTTAAGGCTGTTTATATCGCCACCGGCGCCCACAACAGCTTAAAAATGGAGATCCCCGGGGAAGCGGAAAACGAAGGAGTTTACCACGGAGTGGATTTTCTGCGCAATATCCGGCTGAACCAGCCGCAGCCGGTTGGAAAACAGGTGGCCGTTATCGGAGGCGGAAACACCGCCGAAGATGCCGCCAGGACCGCTATCCGCTCCGGAGCTGAAGAAGTCACCATCCTTTACCGCAGAAC
>CAYRTV010000168.1:0-6349 GCA_964427225.1 uncultured Eubacteriales bacterium | reverse complement strand
CGGCATCCCAGACCGCTTTGGCGGTTCCGACATTTTGAACCACCACTCCGACGTCAAAAGGGAGTCCCCCGCTGGGAACTTTTTTTCCTAAAACTGCCTGAATGAGATTCTTTTCAGCCCCTTGCGGGTATTTTGTTTTCAGCAGCACGATTTCACAGGATATGTCCCGGCTTTTCTCAGCAAAAATATCGTAAAGATCTTTTTTATTGTCTTCTATGCCGATGAAAAGCTTTTCAGCGCCGACGGCGGTGCGGACTAATTCGGCGCCGTTGAGAATATCTTCGGTGTATTCGAGCATGACTCGATAATCCGAAGTTAAAACCGGTTCGCACTCACATCCGTTAATGATAACGGTGTCGACGGGCTTGTCCTTTGGGGGGCCGAGCTTGACCGCGGTTGGAAATGCGGCCCCTCCCATCCCTGCAATTCCGGCCTCCTTGACGCGCTCCCGAATTTCTTCGGGCGTCAGGGAGAAAGGATCACCCGCGCCCTTTAAATCCGGATGGCGCTTGTCCTCTCCGTCGCTGGTAATGATAACGGTCGGAACCGGACGCCCCAATGGGTGGGGATAATCTTCGATTTTGGTTACTTTCCCGGATACACTAGCGTGAACGCAGGCGGAGAACAGCCCTTGGCTTTCGCCGATTTTTTGTCCCAAGAGAACTTCATCTCCCTTATTGACAACGGGTTCGGACGGTTTTCCGAAGTGTTGCGAAAGGGGAATGAAGACCTTTTTTGGGGGGGACAAAAATTCCAGGGGTTGATCTTTAGTCAGCTCTTTGTATTCCGGAGGATGAATGCCTTGTGGAAAAGTCTTTAGTTTCATGATGATAATGGTCCATAAAAATGATTTTAAAGTGTATTAATTCCACCGGGGTGTTGTCAACACCTATTTTGAATTTATGCCTTTGCCGCCCCGGAAAAGCCGATTTTTCATTTTGCCTTTTCCAGAATGGTCATGTAATATAGAATCGCTTAAAACAAGCAATCTAGGAGCAGGCGAATAAGGGAGAAGGAGAAGGATGAGTGTAATAGTCAAAGAAGTTCAGGACCGTAAAGACCTGAAAACATTTATTTACCTTCCCGAAAAAATCCATAAAGGCCATGCCGGATGGGTCCATCCGATTTATATTGATGAATGGAACTATTTCAATCCCAAGAAAAACCGGGCCTTTACATACAGTGACGCCGTCATGCTGCTGGCATACCGCGGAAGAAAACCCATCGGCAGGATAATGGGAATCATCAATTACCGCTATAACGAATTCAGCGGCGAAAAGGCAGCCCGGTTTGGTTATCTGGAAACCAGGCAGGATGAAGAGGCGGTTGAAATCTTGTTGAACCGGGTGGAGGATTGGGCCCGGGATAAGGGGATGGAACGAATCATCGGTCCTTACGGATTCACTGATCAGGACCCGGAAGGTTTTTTAATCGAGGGATTTGACAGTCCTGTGACCATCCCCGGATATTATAATTTTGAGTGGATGCCGGAAATGGTGGAAAAGACGGGATACGGCAAGGACATCGATTATGTGGTGTATAAGATCGCTGTCCCGGAGAAGCTGCCTGAGTTTTATTTGAAAATCTTCGACCGCGTCAAGCGGAAGGGACATTTTGAGCTGCTGGAGTTTACTAAACGCAAACAGCTGAAGCCCTGGGTTGCTCCTGTTCTGCAGTTGATGAATGAAAGCTACTCCGGCAGTCAGATCTACGGATACACTCCCCTGGAAGAAGATGAAATGATTGCTTTAGGCAAGCGGTACCTGCCTCTCCTGGACCCCCGTTTTGTGAAAGCGGTGATGCGCGGGGACGAGTTGGTGTCTTTTGTCCTAGGGATGCCCAATTTAGCCGGCGGTATCCGCAGAGCAAGAGGACGTCTTTTTCCCTTCGGTATATTGAAGATAATGAGGGAAGCGAAAAAAACCAATCAGCTGGATTTGCTGTTGGGCGCCATTAAGGAAGAATACCGAGGACGGGGTCTGGATGTCATGATGGGAGTTGCCATGCTGCGCAGCGCCCGTGAAGCCGGCATGAAAGTTCTGGATACCCATAATGAAATGGAAACCAATGTCAAAGTGCGGGCGGAAATGGAACGGATGGGCGGCGTCATATACAAGCGGTTCCGCGTCTATCAGAAAAACCTGTAGTTACGGCAGCATACAAATGTCATTCTGAGGCCTGCGGCCGCAACTAATGTCATCCCCAGGCTGCGCTGGCGGCCGTGGGGATCTCAGAGTGCTTCGCCGGGGGAATCGGGACCGTCTTTTCGTTCAGCGGCTCCGCGGCATCGGGACCGGCTTCCGCTCCCGTTCAGATTTTTAACGCCATTCCCCGCTTGGGTTTTCGGTGCCTGCGCAACTCCCCCCGTCCGGGGGTCAGACATGCTCGGCACCCGGCTGTGCCGGGTCTCCTCAAACCCGGCTCTCGGAAGGCTAAATCTTCAATATCGCGGAAGCCGGTCCCGAACGCCGCTTCACCGGCTTTCTGTGTCATTCTCAGGACTGCGGCCGCAGGCCGAAGAATCCCAAAGAGCCTCGTATGATGAATCGTTTCCGACGCATCGCCGGCCTCCGCATGTCATCCCAAGGCCGGGTTAGCGGTCATGGGGATATTAGAGTGCTTCGCTGAAAAAATCGGTTCCGTTTCGCCTGGCGATGCAGTATAAGATGCTAATCTCCTCCGGCTATTTGGCGTTCCACCAGTTAACTCCCCATCCGAGATGAACTTCCAGAGGGACGGATAAACTGAACACATTTTCCATGCGGTTTCTGACCAGGGTTTCAACTTCATCTTTTTCCTGGTCCGGCACCTCGAAAACCAGCTCGTCGTGCACCTGCAGCACCATGCGGGTGGACAGATTGCGGCTGCGGAGCTCTTCCCGGATTTGGATCATAGCAATTTTGATTAAATCCGCAGCTGTCCCCTGGATGGGGGTGTTCAGAGCGATTCGGCGGCCGGCCTGCTGCATCATCTTATTGGCATGCTGCAATTCAGGAATCATCCGCCGCCGGCCCAACAGGGTTTTGGTGAATCCCTTCTCCCGGGCCGCAGCCACACATGAATCCAAATAATCCCCCACTCCGGGATATTTTTCAAAATAACGGTCAATGAAATCCTGTGCTTCTACAGTGCTGGTACCCAGCTCTTTTGCCAGTGAAAAAGCGGAGGTGCCGTAAATAATGCTGAAATTAATGATTTTAGCGCGTCTTCGGGTCTCTTCCGGGCCAAGCGGGGAGGCGCTTCCGAATACCTGCACAGCGGTTTCCCGGTGAATGTCCCGGTCCTGCCGGAATATATCAATCAGACGTTTGTCTCCTGACAAATGGGCCAGAATCCGCAGCTCTATCTGAGAGTAGTCTGCACACAGGAACAGGTATCCCGGTTCAGGAATAAAAGCCGAACGAAAACGGCGGCCCCATTCTCCCCGTGCCGGAATGTTTTGCAGATTCGGATCGCTGCTGGACAGGCGTCCGGTCGCAGCTACGGTTTGATTATAGGAAGTATGAATCCGGCTGGTTTCCGGGTGAATAAGGCAGGGAAGGGCATCTGCGTATCCGGACTTAAGCTTGGCCAGCTGCCTGTACTCAAGCGTAAAGCGGGCGATGGGGTAAGCTTGCGCCAACGCATCCAGCACATTGAACCCGGTGGAGTATAAACCGGTTTTTTGTGTTTTCCCGGAAGGAGGGAGCTTTAACTTTTCAAAAAGAATACGGGATAATTGCCGGGGCGAATTAATATTGAAGGTTTCTTTTGCCTGGTCATAGATTTTTTCTTCCAGCTCCCGCATGTCTTCATCCAGTTCCCGGGATAACCGGTTGAGGCTGTCCGGATCTATTTTGATTCCCCAGATTTCCATATCCGCCAGGACACGAATCAATGGTTTTTCGATATCAAGATAGAGCGAATCCATTTTTTCTTTTTCTATCCGGGACCAGAGTAGTTCGCTGAGCTGAAGAGCGAGGTCGGCGTCTTCGCATGCATAAGGACCCACTTCTTCAATGTCAATTGCGTTCATGGTCCGTGCTTTTTTTCCTTTTCCGGCGACATCCGAGTAGGCAATCGGTTTGATGTTAAGCAGTTCGACCGCCAGTGCGTCCAAGCTATGCTTTCCCCGGTTCGGATCCGCCAGATACGAAAGGACCATTGAATCAAGCTCGATTCCGTTGAGGGGGACATGCTCCCTGTCCAGAACAATGGCATCATATTTGATGTTTTGGCCGATTTTTTTTATCTCGGGGTCGGACAGGATGGGTTTTAGCCGGGATAAAGCCGTTTCCACCGGAATCTGGCGGGGAACCCCCAGATAATCGTGGCGGAGGGGAAGGTACCAGGCGGAATACGGCTTGACTGCGAATGACATTCCGACCAGGCGGGCGCGGGTGGGAAAAAGGCTGTCTGTCTCCGTGTCCACGGAAACGCGGCCGGCCTGTCTTATTGTATCAATCAAGCGGTCCAGTTCTTTTTCGCCCAGTATTATCCGGCACTTTTTTTTTTGATCAGACCCTTTTTTTTCCAGATATTCGGACAGAAGTGACGTAAAATCCATTTCCTGAAGAAGCGGCAGGAGCTTGTCATAATCCGGCTCGGAAATTTCGAAGTCTTCCAGGTTGAATTCCAAAGGGAGATCCTGCGTGATATTCACCAGCTTCCGGCTTAATGCCAGCTGGTCCTGCTGCCGGCTGATATTAGTTTTTGCCCGGGCGTTTTTGACTTGGTCCAGGTTTTTGAGCAGCTCGTCCAGCGAGCCGAAAGCCTGAATCAGTTTTTTGGCGGTCTTTTCTCCCACTCCCCGCACACCGGGAATGTTATCTGAAGTATCTCCCCATAAGGCTAAAACATCTTTGACCTGGTCGGGGTTGACTCCGAATTCTTCCTTGACGGCGGCTTTATCCAGGTACTTATCCTTAGACACGTGATAAAGGGTGATGTTTTCATTAACCAGCTGGTAAAGGTCTTTGTCATTAGTGAGAATGACGGTAGGTATATGATTTTCGGACGCCTTGCGGGAAAGAGTGCCCAGCAGGTCATCACCTTCATATCCGGTTTTTTCATATATCGGGATATTCATAGCCTGGAGAATCTGTTTCAATTTGGGAACCTGGGGCACCAGGTCCTCCGGCATGGGCTTCCGCTGCGCCTTATAATCTTCATATAGTTCATGCCGTTTGGTTGGACCTCTGGTGTCAAAAACGATTCCTAAATAATGCGGATTGTCCTCCTTTTTGATTTTTCTCAATGTCGATAAAAACCCATATACGGCGTTGGTGGGAAATCCCTGAGAGTTGGTTAAATTCCGGATAGCGTAATACGAGCGGTAAAGAATGGAATTTCCGTCGAGCAGGAATAATTTTTTTTCAGGCATAAAACTTTTTCACCTTGAATTATACTTGAGTTTCGATTTGCGGCGGAATATCAAGCTGAATTATATTTTCCTTCCTGTATTTCCCGGACACATTCTGAATGCTGCTTTTTGAGCAGTCCATCGATTTTTTGTTTTAAATCCGGGTGGCTTAATATCGCCGCATAGGATTCCTTTCTGGAAACCAATACTTTCCCTTCCCGGTAAATCACGGTCTCTATATAATATCCGGCAGGCCCTTTATCTTCAGTCTGCACATTATATTCTATTTGATTGTGATGGATACTGCTTGTCAGTCCTGCCATGAGAATCCCGGAAGATGGATTTATTATAACTGATTTCGCCGTAAATTCAAATATTTCATATAATTCCATAATCTTTTGTCATCGCCTTGATTCATTGACAAAGAAAAGCAAAATGTTATAATAGAATGACTTTTTTTCAAAAGTAAAGAGCCGAGGATTAAAGAGAATTAAAATGATTATAGATATCGACAGATTACCCCAAGCGGGATTGAGTATCGAGAAGGACTTTGAGTTCTTCAATTCCGAACTGATTGAGGAAGACGCCGTTTTTATTGAACCGGTGCAAGCGGATGTATCCGTAAAGCGTTTGGGTGAAGAACTTCTGGTAAAGGGGCGTATTAGGACTCGGGTCAGTTTCATCTGCTGCCGCTGTCTGTCCCCCTACGAATTCGTGGTGGACTCAACGTTTAACCTGATTTATCAGCCGGAAGAACTGGAAGAGGCAAAAGATAAGCTGGAAGATGAAGATTTGAGCAAGCTGTTTTACTACAGCAGAAAACTTGATCTAAAAGATGTTGTTCTGGAACAATTGAATCTGACTTTTCCCGTCCGCCCGCTGTGTTCGACGGATTGTCAGGGTATTTGCCCTATATGCGGTCAAATAATCGACGAGGGGCACTGCACCTGCGCAGTCGATCATTCGGACCCGCGGCTGGAAATATTAAAAAATTTTTTGAAAGACAAG
>CAYRTV010000167.1:0-6359 GCA_964427225.1 uncultured Eubacteriales bacterium | reverse complement strand
CTTGTTGGCCCACAGCGAACGGGCGGCCATGGCCATGGATTCTCCGATATGAAGTCCTCTCATCCATTTGTCCTTTCGGTCTATATTGTCTAATAATTTTTACGTGAAAAGAAGTAAAAAGTTTAAGAGAGTTAGTAAAGAGTCAGGTGTAAAGAGAACAAAAATAGATTCAAACCCGATATGGATATCGAAGCACCGGCAATTATAAATTGAAAAGACCTAGACAGACTTAGACAGACCTAGACAGGCATAAAGAACGCTTGAAAAGAGAGAAAAACGAGCGGGCGAGAAAAAAGTAATGAGAAAGAAGTTGTTGTTTTTATTGGCCGGGATTTTGGATTACAATAAAGATACAGGACTTATTTCACAGGCCATAGAAAGGAGATATGGATGTCAGAGCAAGTGATAGAAACAGTCTGCAACTATTTCAAGGAAACAGGAAAAACCAATACCGAGAAAACCCTGCTGGCTGCCGCCCGGCGAGCGGAAGAACTGGATATAGAAACAATTATCCTGCCGTCCACTTCGGGAGAAACAGGATTAATGGCGGCGGATATCATGGCTGACAGGGATTTGATTGCAGTTACTCATTCCACGGGTTTTATCCGGCCGGATTTTCAGCAGATGCCGGAAAAAAGACGCCGGGAGCTGGAAGGCAAGGGAATCAAGGTTTTAACTTGTCAGCATGCCCTGGGCGGAGTGGGACGGGCTGTCCGCAAAAAGCTGGACACCTATCAAACTGAAGAAATCATCGCATACACCTTGCGGTTGTTCGGAGAAGGGACCAAAGTTGCTGTGGAAATCACTTTAATGGCGGCTGACGCCGGTATGGTGGTTACCCATACGCCTTGTATTGCCTTAGGCGGAACCGGCCAGGGAGTGGATACAGCCGTTCTTTTAAAGCCGGCTCATGGGCAAAATTTCTTTGATCTGAAAATATTGGAGGTCATTGCTAAACCCCGGTTGGCTTGACCTGAGGAGAATCATTCATGAGAAAAAGCATTTTGTTTGTTCTGTTTCTGGGGATAGTTCTGGTTCCTGGTTTGCAGGGACAGGCGGGAATACACATCGCCCCCCAACTGGGGTTCACTTCACCCGGTTTAAATCTCGGGGATTTGGAACTGGAGGGAGACGCCACCTTTTTGTACGGCGCCAAGACGGGAGTAAAGATCTTCAATCTGGCTGCCGAACTGAATTATTTCCGCACAGTTCACAACCTAGAGCCGGAAGATGCGGCGGCCTTTGACTGGGACGAAACCAGATTAGGGTATCAATACCTTGGGGTTAACGGCAAATTCTTTTTTCCCCTGCTGGTGATCCAGCCCTATCTGACTGGAGGAGTTGGGTATTATTTCGCCGATATCAATGATATCGATGATGACCGGTCCACTGGGTTTAATCTGGGTGCGGGAGTCGAGATTCATTTAGGTTCCACCTGGGCTATCTGCGCTGAAGGGCGATATAACCATGTCAACCTGGTGCTGGATGAAGTGGATGCGGAAATCCGGGATTTTACCTTCGCCGGCAGTCTTCACTTCTATTTTTAGTTCGGTAATGACAGCCCCGCCGTCATCCTGAGGCCGAGGGGATCTTAGACTACTTCGTGGAATGAATCCGTTTCCGCCTCCGCGGCACCGGGCCCGGCCTCCGCTCCCGTTCAGATTTTTAACGCCATTCCCCGCTTGGGTTTTCGGTGCCTGCGCAACTCCCCCCGTCCGGGGGTCAGACATGCTCGGCACCCGGCTGTGCCGGGTCTCCTCAAACCCGGCACTCGCAAGGCTAAATCTTCCATATCGCGTCAGCGGGACCCGAATACCGCTCAGCCTGCCCTCTTGCCAGCCTGTGATATCCGCATGGCGGCAAGATATGGTCCTTATCCATTGCCATGGCGAAACGGGGATGCAAAGGAGATGAATAAAAGCAAGCGAGCGAAGCGATATTGAGGAGCTGCGGTGAGATTCGTGAGCCTGGAAACGCATTCTTATGCCGAGGCGGGCTACGATTTCCGCTGTGATTCGGGAATGACACTGGATTTCAGTTTTTGGATTTCGTCCGGCCGCAGCCGCCTCCATTTGCCCGGTTTTAATGACCCCAAACGTATCCCATCAAATCTCACCCTGCGCAGCATCTTCACCGGATGCTCCGCCGCATGGAATATCCTTCTGATTTCACGTTTTCGCCCTTCGTGCAGTTTCACCTGGAAAACGGAGGTGCCCTTGGTTTTTTTCAGCATCCGCACGTCATCCGGAACGGCGGGGCGGCCGTCAATGACAACGCCTTTATGAATGCGCTCCAGGGCCTTTTTGTCCGGATGGCCTTTAACTTCGGCTATGTATTCTTTGGTGACTTTGTAACGGGGGTGCATGAGCCGGTGGGCAAGTTCACCGTCATTGGTCAATAACAGCAGGCCCTCGCTGTCCATATCCAGCCGTCCGACGGAAAAAAGCGAGTGCAGGTTCAGAGGGAGCAGGTCCAAAATCGTGGGCCGTTCGAAAGAATCTTCATGGGAAACCAGATATCCGGGCGGCTTATGCAGCATGATATACTTTTTCGTATCCGGACGGACGATCTGTCCGTCAACCTCCACCCGGTCGGAGTCCGAATCTATACGTATTCCCATTGTGCGGATGACAAGGCCGTTGACGGTCACCCGTCCTTCGGCGATCATGTCATCCGCCTTTCTCCTGGATGCCTCTCCGCACTGGGAGAGATATTTATTCAATCTGATTTTCAATGTTTTATCCTTTTCGGATTAATACTAACGGGAAAAACTCTGTGCCGTCAATAAGCGCTTGCATCGCTCCGGAATCGGTTTCGTCTTATCCGGACTAATGTGTATGGGATCCTTCGTCGTTTCGCTCCTAAAGATGGCGAGGACTTTTCATTTTAAGGGTTAGCGCGATCAGCGAAAATCTGCGTGCAAAAGGCTTTTTTATTTGATAAGATATGAGAAACTTAGGGAGGAAGAGAGAGTGAACGACATTCGTATCGAGGCAGTTGATAGCAAGTCCGGGAAAAAAGAATTCATCAAATTTCCATGGCGGATTTACAAAAATGACCAGAATTGGGTTTCCCCCCTTATCTCGGACATGAAGGAAAAGCTGGATCCGCAGAGAAATCCATTCTTCGAACACGCGGAAATGGAGCTGTTTATGGCCTATCGCGGGGACAAGCCGGTGGGACGGATTGCCGCTATTCTGGATCAGGCGCATATCAGTTTTAACAAAGAGAAGGCTGTTTTTTTCGGGATGTTTGAGAGCATAAATGATGACAAAGTCGCCGGAGCACTGCTGGACCGGGCTGCGCAATGGGGACGGGAAAAAAATATGATCATTATGCGGGGGCCTATGAATCTCTCCATGAACGATGAATGCGCTTTCCTGGTGGAAGGATTTGATTCCCCCCCGGTGATCATGATGTCGTATAATCCCCGTTATTATATTGATTTGATGCAGAGATGCGGTATGAAAAAGGCAAAAGACTTGTATGCTTATCATATGACTCGAGACCGGGAATCCAAGAGACGGATTGCGGCTGTGGTTGATCAGGTGAAAAAGAAACTGCCGGTAACCCTTCGGTCTGTGAACTTGAAAGACATCGATAATGAGACTTTGCGTATCAAAGCCATCTATAACCAGGGCTGGGTGGATAACTGGGGTTTTGTACCCTGGACAGATAAAGAGATGGAGCATATGGCGGATAAACTGAAGGTCGTGGCGGATCCGGATTTGATTATTTTGGCGGAGAGCCAGGGGAAACCGGTCGGATTTGCCTTCGGGCTGCCGAATTTTAACGAAGTTCTGCAGCAATTAAACGGCCGTCTTTTTCCGTTTGGTTTTTTCAAGTTTCTCATTTACCGGAATAAGATCAAGGGTTTTCGGGCCGTTGTTTTCGGATTGGTCAAAGAATTCCATAATACGGGCCTGAGCTATTATTTGTATTCCCGCTTGGAAAAGAATGCCCTGAAAAAAGGGTACCAATGGGCGGAGACTTCCTGGCAACTCGAAGATAATGAAGCCGTCAACTGTTTTGTTGAATCGGTAGGCGGACGCCGGTATAAAACATACCGCCTCTTTGAACGGAAATTAGGTTCATAAGATTTGGAAGTCAAAAAAAGGAGGGGAGCATGGAATATGACAATATTAAAATCACCCGTGATGACGGGATAGGCTGGATCACCATCAATCGTCCGGATAAGCTTAATGCGCTGAACCAAAAAACCATCCGGGAATTAAATGCGGCCTTTGTCGGGATAGAGAAGGATAATACAATCCGTGTGGTTATCTTAACCGGCGCCGGCGACAAAGCTTTTGTTGCGGGTGCGGATATTAAGGAACTGTCCGAATTGGATGAAAAACAAGGGCGTGAATATGTGATGGAAGGCCAGGAATTAACCAAAATGATAGAAAATTCGAATAAACCCGTCATCGCCGCCATCAACGGCTTCGCCCTTGGCGGCGGGACGGAGCTGGCCCTATGTTGTCATATCCGGATTGCCGCGGATACGGCTAAAATGGGCCAGCCTGAAGTCAAGCTGGGCTTGATTCCGGGTTTCGGAGGAACGCAAAGGTTGCCCCGGCTGGTCGGCAAGGGAGCGGCACTGGAACTGATTCTCTCCGGTGATGTCATCGATGCGGCGGAAGCCCATCGCATAGGTCTTGTCAACCGGGTAGTACCGCAGAATGAGCTGATGTCAACCTGTCAAAAACTGGCGGGCCGTATCATCTCCAATGGCCCCCTGGCCGTTGCCAAAGCGATCAAGTCTGTCAATCATGGCTTGGATAAACCTCTCCCGGAAGCTCTGATTTTAGAAGCCGAGTTGTTTGGGGAGTGCTGCCGGACCCAGGACAGTAAAGAGGGGACCCAAGCGTTTCTGGAAAAACGCAAGGCTGATTTTAAGGGCAAATAGAGGAGACACTATGAAAGTCTATCAAGGAAAACTGAAAGCGGAAGGACTGAAATTTGCGTTGGTTTTAAGCCGTTTTAATCAGTTTCTCTCCCAGAGGTTATTGGAAGGCGCTCTGGACGCGCTGGAAAAATTAGGGGCTGAATCCGGCAATATTCAACTCTACAAAGTTCCGGGCTCCTTTGAAATCCCCGGTGTAGTCAAGAAAATCGCACGTTCCGGACAAGTAGACGGAATCCTCTGTCTGGGCGCCCTGATCCGCGGCGATACGCCGCATTTCGATTATCTAAGTGCGGAAGTGACCAAAGGATTGGCCCAGATCTCTATGGATGACAATATTCCGGTATCGTACGGTATCATCACTGTGGAAACGATTGAGCAGGGGATTGAACGCTCCGGGACCAAAGCCGGGAACAAAGGCTATGATGCCGCTATGGCTTTAGTGGAAACCATCGACTTGATCCATTCTTCCGGATTGAAATAAGCGTTCCAGCCGCCGAATCCAATTGACGCTTTTTCTTAACCAGGTATAATAACCTGGATTGTTACTTTGAAAATGACACGGCGTGTCATTTTCATTCTTCCGGGCGTGTTAGGCACATGATTCATTCATAAGGATAGTTAATACATTGAGTAAAAGAAGAAATGCTCGCGAAAGCGCTTTGCAGATATTATTTCAGCTTGAATTTGAGGGAGAAACTCTGGAAAAAATATTTGAACGATACTGGGAATCTCATAAGACTGATTCCAAGGAACGGGATTACTGCCGGTACCTGGTGCAGGGAGTAGAAGAGCACAGGGAAGAGTTAGACCGTAAGATTCAGGCCCAATCCAAAAACTGGAAAATAGGGCGTATGGATCTGATTGACAGGAATATTCTCCGCCTGGCGGCATTCGAGCTGGTCTATGAAACCGGGCTGGCTCCGGCGATTATTATCAATGAGGCGGTTGAGATTGCGAAAAAATTCGGAGGGGAAGCATCATCAACGTTTATAAACGGGGTGCTGGACAGCATCAAAAAACGAATTCAATCCCGGTCTGGGAACAAGAGAGAAGATCATGAGTGACAAAGATCAAAAAAAACGGATGAAATTAAGCGGACAGATGGAACAGGAAGACGTGCGCAAAGGAAAAATGAAGCAGCTGAGTGAAAAGGGAATCGAACTGTTTCCGCATAAAGCGGATGTAACCCACACTATAAAAGAG
Organism: uncultured Eubacteriales bacterium; assembly: GCA_964427225.1. Classification (GTDB taxonomy): domain Bacteria; phylum Acidobacteriota; class Aminicenantia; order Aminicenantales; family Aminicenantaceae; genus CAYRTV01. Next base: position 247 of record CAYRTV010000167.1, on the reverse strand, counting down.
ATTCTTAATAAATATGCTGATGCGGAAGAAAAAGAATTGGAGCAGGAAAAAGTAAGGGTGAAGTTAGCCGGCCGGATCATGTCGGTCCGGAAAATGGGACGGGCCGTCTTCTTTCACTTGGGGGACAGCAGCGGACGGCTGCAGGCTTACCTCCGCAAGGATTATGCGGGAGAAGAGGCCTTTGATACCTTTGGCCTGCTGGATATTGGAGATACGGTCGCAGTCGCTGGACAGGTCTTTCGAACCC
>CAYRTV010000166.1:0-6378 GCA_964427225.1 uncultured Eubacteriales bacterium | reverse complement strand
GGCTTCCCGGTCTTCCCATCCTGCGATATCGTAATTATGTGACACCACGCGGGCGCCTTCTTGAAGCTGTCTTTCCAGTATAGGCCGCAACAATTCATTGGACTCAGGCAAAAGATACATGGTCACGACTGTGGCATCAGAAAAATCGGAGCGGGTTGCGTCCTCCTGCCGAAACTCAACTAAAGCTTCCACCCCGGCTTCCCGGGCGTTGCGGCGGGCCTCCTGCAGTTTAACCGGATCCAGATCAATGCCGACGCCTCTGGCTCCGAGCCGCCGCGCCGCCATCACCACGATTCGTCCATCTCCGCAGCCAATATCATACACCACATCATTTTCATCAACATTAGCCATTTGCAGCATCGATTCCACAACCCCAAGAGGCGTGGGGACATAAGGCGCCAGGTCAACAGCGTCTTCCCGTCCATGCGATCCGTCATACAATTCAAGTGTATCATTTTCATCATAACGGAAAGAGTACGGCATACCCGGGTCCAACTTATAGCGGACACGGATATCTTCCCTGGAAAAGGAAATATACATTTCTTCAGCCGTCGGAAAGCGGTGCACTTCCCCCATCGAAACAGTTTTTTCCTGTGTTTTTTCCTCGCTGGAGCGGGGCCTGATTTTATAAGTAATTGGTATATCCGTAACATTGCGGATTGTCACTTCGGGAAGGTCCTGCGGCACCGGCTGGATATCTTCCGAACTCAGCTCTTCTTGTTTTTTCTGAACCTCATCTTCCGGCAGATTCCCGCCGCATGATATATTCAAAAACAAAGCCGACAGGAAAAAAATCAATGATATCTTAAGTAAATAGAACGTATTTCTCATAGAGTCATCTCACAGAATTTCATTTTAGTCAGAATCCCAAAATTATGCAACCAGGCAAAAATGATTATTGCCTGGCAGTAAATGCCCTGTTAGACAGAACATAATCCCGGAAAGGCCAGGCTTAAACACAGAAAAAGACGCACAATCCAGGGGATCTTCTATTGGCATGTTTATTGCGCTTTTTTGCATTTGATTTTTATCAGGAAAAATTCTATATTCTATAATCTGTATATCTAATATTTATTATTAAAATCAGGCAATGATCCGAATCTGAACTGTTTTTATGATAATGAGCACTCTCCAATCCATTTGGAAGAAACTAACCTCCCCCCACACCACTTCCCCGTATAATGCCCGCCGGGAATACATGACAAACACCATTCTGGTTATAATGATCATTGTCTTCACTATCACTTCCTTAATATTTCTGCCCTTGTGGATAAGGCATTTGATTCCCTGGGATATGCCGGCTGCTTCTGTTTTTTTCACTTTAATATTTTCTTTGGGGCTGAAGCTGTCCCACCGGGGACACTTGTTTATCAGCAGCCTGCTGCCTTCCCTGTTTTTTTATTTAACATCCATCTACAGCACTTACATTTACGGGCTGTCAGAAACGACCATTCTTCAATATTCATTGGTCATCGTTTTTACGTTCTTAATGCAAAAAGGCTGGATCCAGTGGACAGCATATTTTGTTTGTGTTTTATCCGTATTTGCCGGAGGAATTTGGTCCACATACCAACCTGATTTTTCTATTTATTCGGGGGATATTGCCTATTTTATTCTGATCGCTGTCATTTACTTTCTGATCATAATTCTGATTATGAAATTTTTTGTCGGCCAATATCAGCGTGCTCTCGATCATTCACGGCTTTACGCCCGCCGCCTGCACCAGGAAATTGCCGAACATAAACAGGCGCGCGAAAAAGTGAGGGCTTCTCTGCAAGAGAAGGAAGTCTTATTAAAGGAAGTGCATCACCGAGTCAAAAATAATCTTCAGGTCATTTCCAGTTTGGTCAATCTTCAATCCCGAACAATTTTTGACCTGGAATTAAAAAATAAAATGTCCGAGCTCAGAAACCGGATAAAATCCATGGGCCTGGTCCATAATCAGCTTTATCGATCCAATAATTTTTCTCAGATAGATATTGCCGACTATTCCCGCGACCTGGTGGACAACCTGATAATTTCACATGAAAAGCCGGATGTGAACGTGGATTTGAAGGTAAAACCGTATCATTTTGATCTGAATGCCGCGGTTCCTTTGGGTTTGATCATCAATGAATTAGTCACCAACAGCTTCAAGCACGGTTTTCCTTCAGGCAGGAAAGGTTCCATCAAAGTGACTCTGGAAAAATCAGGAGGAAACTTTGAATTATCCGTATTTGATAACGGTGCCGGCTTTGAGCCGAAAAAAGTTTTGAAAACAAACAACTCACTGGGGCTGAACTTAATCAATACACTAGCCCGCCAGATTAGAGGCCGTTTCGAGATAGAAAGCACCCCGGATAATGGAGCTGAAATTACGGTCACTTTTCCGGAAGAGTCCTAATGGTGGGCAAGGCCCATGTTTAATATATATGGATTGATTTCACTCCGGTTTCCAATCCCGCATACCGGCAAATACTTCCTTAAGGATGGTAATGCATCGGTCCATGTGCTCCCGGGTATGGGCCGAGGATACGGATAGGCGCAGACGCGTTTTGTTTTTTGAGACAGCCGGATACGTGACCACGCCGGTATACAGCCCGTTTTCTTGAATCCTGCGGCTTATCTCACGTAAACGCAGATCACTTCCCGCCATGACCGGAATGACCTGGGATTTGGTGCTGCCGATATCCAAACCGGCCTGTCTTAAGCCCGAATGCATATAGCGCGTATTCTCCCAAAGTTTTGTTCTTGTAGAGGAATCTTTTTTGAAAAGATCCAAAGCCTTCAAAATACCGGAGGCGGTATGGGGGGCCATAGCGCAGGAAAAAACATACGAGCGGGCAAACATCCGCAGATAGGTCATTAATTTTTTTTCTCCGGCTGCATATCCGCCTATAGCACCAAAGGATTTGCTGAAGGTGCCGATTGCGATATCAACTTTATCTTCCAGTCCGTAGTGTTCCGCTACTCCGCCGCCCCGTTCACCGAAAACCAATGAAGCATGGGCTTCATCCACTAAAACCTTGGCGTTGTATTTCTTGCAGATAGGGATAATTTCCGGTAAATTGGCCAAATCTCCGTCCATGCTGTAAACGCCTTCAACGCAAACAATGACCCGCTCGGAATCAATCCCTTTCAGAACCTTTTCCAAGTGTCGGGGATTATTGTGCGCAAAAACTTTTATCTCCGCCCCGGCTAAGCGCACCCCGTCATAAATGGAGGCATGGGAAAGGATATCCAAGACAGCGATGTCCCCGGGTTTAAGCAAACCGGAGAGAACACCCACATTAGCACCATAACCGGTCGAAAAAACAATCGCCGCGTCTTTATTCTTTAAAGCGGCCATGCGTCTTTCCAATTCCAGCAGCGGCTGAGAATAGCCGCTCAATAAAGGAGCCGAGACAGCTCCGGTTCCGAATTCAGCGACAGTCTCCTGAACCGACCGGATGACCTCCGGGTGAAAGGAATAGCCGAGATAATTATAAGAACAAAAATTGAGGAAACGCCGGGTCCGCCCGGCGTTGTTATCATACACATCAAATTCCGGTTTCGGACCGGATGTCATAGGCTGGGCGTAGATCATATATTGTTTTTCCTTGGCATCTGCAACATATTCCCAAAAATAATCCGCAACTTCGAATAAATTTCCTCCGCGGAATTCCGCAAAGTCGACCATAGTATAATCATCGCAATTTATTTTTTTCTTCTTGAAATCCTTGGATGTCAGCGTCATGTCAGCCTCTCGTATTCAGATTATTTTCCCGTTTGCTTATACCACAGGAAATATCCGGCGGTCAAATCTAAATTTGCAGCGGATCTTCCGACAATATACATTTCAGCTTCCTCGTAAACACAGACGAATTTTCCGGATTAAATACCAGCGGAGGTTTTATTTTGAGTACATTCCGGTCCGGTCCGTCCGTACTGATAAGGATTCCTTCCTCCCGCATTCTCTCTGCCGCATAAGCGGCCAGGTCCGGTGCGGGTTTGCGGGAATCAGGTTCGCAAACCAATTCCACTCCGATGAACAAACCCATGCCCCGGACATCACCGATAACGGGATACTCATCCTTCAGACGTTCCAATCCCGCCTTTAAACGGGATCCAGTTATCAATGCATTTTCCTGCAGGTGTTCCTCTTCCAAAACATCCAGTACCGCCAACCCCGCAGCGCAGGCCACCGGGTTCCCGCCGTATGTATTAAAATATTCCATACCGCCGGTGAATTTATCGGCAATTTCTCTTGTGGTAATGACGGCCGCCAAGGGAAATCCATTTCCGATCGGCTTCCCCAAGGTCACAATATCAGGAATCACATTCTGGGTTTCAAAACCCCAGAAACATTCCCCCGTTCGCCCGAATCCAATCTGAACCTCATCCGCTATACAAACGCCGCCGGCCTCTCTTGTAATCCGGTACGCGTCGCGCAGATAACCCTCAGGAAGCACAATCTGGCCTCCGCAGCTGAGCAGCGATTCTGCAATAAAGGCGGCCGGCCGGCCGCCTTTATCCTGAATTGCCTTCACGGCTTCCCGGACATAAGCGGCATATTTAACGCCGGCTTCCTTATTCCCGTAACGGTAAGGTCCCCGGTAGAGATCCGGCATCATCACGGTTTGGGTATGCGGAGGGCTCCCTTTGCCGCCCGGCCCATTGAATTTATAGGGACTGATCTCGATGAGAGAAGTTAAATGACCATGGTAGGCGCCTTCCACGGCAATAATATTCCTGCCCCCGGTATAACTGCAGGCCATCCGAAGAGCCAGATCATTCGCTTCGCTTCCGGAGTTAACAATGGTGCACACCGTCAAGGGATCCGGCAGCAAGCGGCACAATCGCTCAATATACCGCACTAATTGATCGTGCAAGTAACGGGTATTTGTGTTCAGCACGGCAAATTGGTTATTGACAGCCTCCACCACCTTGGGATGTTCATGTCCTACATGCGGCACGTTATTCACCGCATCTAAAAAAATGCGTCCGGTATGATCATAAAGCCGACATCCCCTTCCCCGCACAATTTTAAGCGGTTTCCGGTAAGAAACACTCAATGCTCCCAGGAGGTGCTTCTTCCGCATATGGATTATTTCCGGTATACTAAAGTCTTCAACTTCCAGGTCCTCATCCGGAACTCCGGCGATCAAATTAGGGTCCGGACACAAGCTCAACCACACCTCGCTTTCACTTGCCCGGGCCACTCCTGGATAATCGCCTTCAGAGCCGAGCATATCCGTAATAAGCTGGAAATGAAGATGCGGAGGCCAGCCGCCATTTTCACTCGATTTTCCTATCCACGCAAAAGTCTCTCCCTTGTTTATCTTTTTTCCCGGATAAAGTCCCTGCAGGGACGCGGCATCAAGGTGTCCGTACAGGGTATAAAAAACAATATCCTTTTCTCCTTCCGGCTCATGCTTGAGAATGATGGTGGGTCCATAATCCAGGTCCAGGCTATTGTTTTGAAAACTGTGGACCTCTCCTTTAACTGGTGCTTTAACCGGATTTCCGGCCGGCATGAAAAAATCCAACCCCAAATGAACGGTCCGGGCTTCCACCAAGTCACAGGCTTCAGACTGAAACAGCTCACTTGCATATACAAGACGAGCTTCATTATAGCACCCGATCCCGAGAGTGTCTTTGGATGTCTCCCGCCATGCATTTATTTTCCGGCGCAGAACCTCCACCGGAGAAAAAAGCCCAAGAGGCCCCAGCCAAGGGCTTCCAACGCTTAAGTCAAAGACATCCCTGTCTCTATCCGGTACAGGTAGGCTGGTGAGTGGTCCGATATCCTGTTTGCGTGCCGCCAGCCAATCAACGACGGGTTGGGTGTAAGGACAGGGTGTTAACCCGCAGGCATTGCGGAAAGAATAATGGATGAAATCAGGCGGCCGGTCCTGTATCTTTTCCAGCAAAGCCCAAGCGGACTCTTCAGATACGGATAAGTATTGGTTGTCCGGATTCAATTTAGTCTGATAGGCCGAGATGCAAACACTCAGCATCAGCCGCAGCAGAATAAAATCAAACAGGACCTCAAGCTCCATTTCCCGCAGCGGATAATGGGTATGATAGCCGGACACAATCCGGCAGGCGATTTGAACCGGATCGGCTTTTCCCAGCATGGCATAGGCACAGACAACCGCCAACTCGCCCGCTCTGTATGAAAAGACCATATCCCCAAAATCAATAATTCCCTTAGGACTCATTTCACCCAAACTCCCGGCCTTGAAAGATGGAGGAGAAATGATAATATTGTGATCATTGCCGTCATTGTGAATGATGCCCATAGGGAGTCGCCTGAATTTCGGGACAGTGGTTTTTTTTATCCTTTTAAGCAGCTTATGGACAAGCGCTTTTCTGCCCTCCCGCGGAATTTCATTTTTAAAGGCTTCGATAACGGGA
>CAYRTV010000165.1:0-6395 GCA_964427225.1 uncultured Eubacteriales bacterium | reverse complement strand
ATCCGTCCCCCCATCCCTTGCTGCCGTATGATTATTAATTTGACCCATCATCACTGCTGAGTTCGGGGCGGGGATGTAAAAAGACGGCCGTACGTGCCGGCAACCGGGGAAAACAGCCACGGGCTGTATTTTTTGCGAACGGAATGCAGATCATCCAGCTTTGTATCTGCATCCATAGCCATGGCGGGTCCCCGTGACTGCCAATTGTTGTAAATGATTTTCGGCGGTGTGGAAAATTCCGCCAGCTCGATTAAAGAAGGTTTTCCCTGCACCGTCCCGATTATTTTCCAGCTGCTTTGCATTTTTTTGATTATGATTTACAGCTTATAATCCTTGTTTTCTATGTTCCGGCTGCCTTCGGATATGGACATGCCCATAATGGTCTGCAGACTGATGGTGGCATATCCCAGCGAAGTGCTTGTAATCGCCGATTATGAGAAGTATCATTTCAAGGAGCATATCCGGTCTAAAATTGATTTTATCCTGTCTTGCGGGGACATTCCCTACCACTTACTTGAAGGGGTCTATGAACGATTCAAAAAACCGATATTTGCTGTGAAAGGAAATCATGACCCCACGGCGCCGTTTCCGCAATGTGTAGAAAACATTCACAACCGGATGGTCCAGCACCGCCGCTGGCTTATAGGAGGATGGGATGGAGTTCCCCGCTACAAAATGACCGGGATGATATGGAAGCCGCGTTCAAACTGAGCATGTTCCCTTATGTGGATATTTTTATTTGCCATGCTCCTGTGGCAAAAACAACCGACAAGGGTGATTATATGCCCATACAGGCAGTGAAGCCATTGCGCGGTATATCCGGGAGAAGCAGCCCAGGTATGTATTTCACGGACACGTGCATTCTAAAATGGGAGCGATGATCGGCCGCACTGCAGGCGTCAGTGTTTTCGGCGCTAAAGTCGTGACTTTAAGTTCAACATGAGTATAATTGAAGCATGAAATCGAACAGACATTTTTCCCCTATTCTATTCATTGCGAATTTGTTATTTGTTGTGTTTTTGGCCGGCCGCGGAACAGCTGAAGTCCTGCCCCGGACTTATTGGCTGGATGTGCAGATTGAGCCGGAAACCGGCTTGCTCCAGGTGGAGGGAGAAATTCTTCTGTCGCAAATCCCTGAGTTCCAGCAAACTCTTTTTTTCAATCTGCATTCCTCCTTTACAATTGAAGAAATACGTATTGCGGAGCGGAAGGCTGCCTTTACCGCAGAACCTAATTCGCGTACCCGTACAATACCTGCGTCAAGAATGGTGATGGTTCGAATTCCCGCAGAGATCGATAGGGAAAACGCAGCCTTAAGGCTTGCTTATCAGGGAAAGCTGCAGGATATCCCGGAATGGGGAAGCCGGGAAGACCAAAGATTCGGCCTTGATGATGAGATTAGTCCGGAGCGGGTGGAGCTGGCTTCTTATTCCAACTGGTACCCCTTGTGGTATTACGGTGTTCATTTTGACTTTGAGATGGAGGTGTCCCTGCCCGAGGATTGGATTGTAGTCTGCAACGGCGATAAGCGCCGCGAAGAAACCATTGAGGAACGGAAAGTGACTTTCTGGGCAGGTACCCGGGCGAATGATATCGTGATTCTTGCATCGCCGGATTTTAAAACTGCTGAGATTGATAATGACCGGGCTTTGATAGAGCTATATTATACCGAACTTCCCGAGGATTATGTTCGCCGGGAGGCGGAAGGCTTAGACAAGACGTTGAATCTTTTTACAGAAATATTAGGGCCGCCCCCCGGACAGTCCAATGTCTTCCGGTATGTGTATTCCCCCAAAGAGTTCGGACAGGGAGGATATTCCCGGCCGGGCGTGGTGGTGGCCTCGGAAGGCCGCATGCTGAGGGCTTTGGAAGAAAATCCGGAATTGACTGCCTTGCGGGGTAATGCCCATGAAATGGCCCATTTCTGGTGGAATTTCGGGCTTGGGCAAGGAGACTGGATTAATGAAGCCTTTGCCGAGTTTTTCGGCTTACTGGCTGTTGAAAAGATACAATCCCGGGAAAAATTTTTAGAGATCATTGAACGCTACCGGGAGATTGTTCACACTTTACCTGATGAAGCACCGTCAATATCCCAGGTCCCCCCGGAAAATACGGAAATGAACTATATTATCCGTTACTATAAAGGGGCTTTGATGCTGTATGCATTCCGGGAGTTTCTCGGGGAGGAAGCATTTCTGGATGCGGCCTGCCGCTTCATGGAAACTTTCCGGAATGATGGGGCCCGGACATTGGATTTCCGCCGCTTTTGGAACGAAGTCATCCGGGATGAAAAATTCCTGAACCGCTGGTTGGATTCCCCGGGCAGTGATCCGCTGACTATTCCCATTCATCCCAAACGTATGCATCGGCCTGGATATTCTTTCACCTGTAGGTTCTTCCCGGAAAGAAGCGCTCTCTGTGCTCCCGTTCTTAGCGTTGTTTTTAGTCCATCTATGTCTATATAGGTCTCTCTAAATCTTTTCGGTCTGTTCAGTCTGTTCGTTGTGTTCGCACTAATAATGAGTAGCTTTGCTGTCACTTTTCTCTTTTTACTTTTCTCTTTTTACTTCTTCGGTTGCCTTAGCCTGCCGCTTGTCAACAAACCGATGGGGTTCCTGTTTCTGGGGCATATGGATTTCCCCTTGCAGGAAACTGCCTTCAGCAATGGCCAGGCGGCTGGTGTTGATATTGCCCTTAATCCGGGCGGTTGGCTGAATTTCCACTTGTTCCGCTTTTTTTATATCTCCGTCCAATTTCCCAGCGAAAACAACAAAGCGTCCGGTGATATTGCCTGTGATCGATCCGCTTTTATTGACCTTGACCAGGCCGCTGCTTTGGATATCTCCCTCTAAATTTCCGGATACAATCAGGTCGTCCTTTCCGGTGATATTTCCTTTAAACAAAGTACCGGGAGCGATGATTGATTGGAGTCTCTGAACTTTGTCCTCTATCCGCCGTTCTTCCAGTTGGTCTTTTTGTTTTTTTCCCATCATTATCAATTTCTTCCTATTTCTTTTTCCATACGGGAATGCCGCGTCCCGGGGTCCAGGGGGCTCCGGCTTCTTCTAAGGCTTCACCCAGCTTTTTCAATCGGACTTCAAGCAGCCGGCGCAATTCTGATTTGAGCTGCTCAAATTCGCTGGCGGCGATTTCATAGTTTTGTTTATTGGTTTCCGTTATGGGCGCTGTGGCTCGAATCTGCGCATCCAGACGCTGCATAAGCGATGGCGATACCGCTTCCGAATAACGGCGCACGGTCCAGTCGCCGTAAAGGGCTGTCATGGCGTCCTGGAGATCCTTTTCCAGGTCTAAGGCCTGTATATACAGCTCAGGATCGGCATCCGGTGTATCCATCAAGGCTTTTTTCATGAACTGGAGCTGCCGGATGGCTTCCTGTGCAGCGGAAGCCGCACCCATGGCGGAGCGCTGAAGTTCTCCCGCCTGCTTTTGAAAAGCCAGCAGGGCCTCACGGTCTTCGGCTTTTAAGCTGGCTAATCCGAGAGATTCCACCTGGAAAGTCTGAGCTTCGCCCAGCGGAATAAATTCTCCATTGACACGTTTAGCCAAAGAGACGGTGAATGTTCCCGGTGCGGCCAGAGGACCTGAGCGGGGTTCGGACCAGGGCTCCATTTGCGGAGCTTCCAGCCGTGTGGGTGAGAGGTCCGGATACCGCAAATCCCAGGCTGCCCGGTGAAATCCTGCTTTTGCGGGCCCGTTCAGCCTGCGGACAACAGCCCCGGAATCATCCCGAATTGTGAGAACAACAGCCGGCTGATCTTGCTGTTCTTCTCTGCGCAGCCGGTCCCATCCGGGAAAGGTGATGGTCTCACCGGCAGCCCTGAGTTTCTTTTCTTCTGCCCGCCTTTCTTCTTTCAGGGTTTCGAGCGAATCTTTTAAATAATAAGATATCACAGCTCCGAAAGGAGGATTAGGCGCAATATAAAAATTATCGCCCAGGAAGGCTTTGCCGCGCAGGCTGAGCGGTCGCCGGGGGACATACATCGGCGCTTTTTTGACTGGAAACAGCGCTGCATCCTGGTTTAACATATCGGTGTCCATATGCCGGAGCGGAGCATAGTCATCCAGGATATAAAAACCTCGTCCGAAAGAAGCGCCTACCAGATCATCTTCTTTTTCCTGGATTTCGATATCCCGGAAAGCGATGGTCGGCAGCCCGCCGGTAAGCTCAGTCCAGTGTTCTCCCGTATCCCGGGTGAAATAAATTCCGTACTCGGTCCCGATAAACCAGAGGCCGGGCTGTTTATGGTCTTCCGTCACGGCCCAGACAATTTGACGCTGAGGCAAATCGGTCGATACGGATTTCCACGTGCGTCCCCGGTCCCGGCTGACTATCAGATAGGGTTTGAAATCACCGGTTTTGTGATTGTCCAGCGCCGCCATCACCAGATCCGGGTCATGGCGCGACGCCCGGATGTCATTGACAAAACAGCGGTTGGGAATCCCGGGAATATTGTCGATCTTCCGCCATGTCTCCCCTCTGTCTCCGGTCACCTGAATCAAGCCGTCGTCGGTTCCTGCATAGATCAGCCCTTCCACCAGAGGAGATTCGGACAGGGTTGTAATGGTGCTGTACATGGACATGGCGCCGTGATCCCATAGGGCGTCAATCGACCAGGTCCGTCCCAGGATTTCTTCTTCATAGCGGAAGATGTCCCGGGTTAAATCCGGGCTGATGCGGGTCCAGGAATTGCCGCGGTCATCGCTGCGGAACACAAACTGGGCCGCGAAATAGAGCCGGGAATGGGAATGGGGGCTAATGATAATAGGGGAGTCCCAGTTCCAGCGGTAAGGCTCGCCGCCCGGCTGTTCCGCCGGCTGAATCCGGACCAGCTCACCGCTTTTTCGGTCGAAGCGGTTGAGGTTGCCGTTTTGGGTTTCCGCATAAATGATATTGGGATTTTCAGGGTCGACGGCGCAGGCATAGCCGTCAGCGCCGGTTGTGATAAACCAGTCGCTGTTGCGGATGCCGTTGACATTCAGGGTCCGGGAAGGCCCCATCTGGCTGGAATTATCCTGGGTGCCGCCGTGGACATTGTAAAAAGGCTCGGCGTTATCCAGCGCCATTTTATAAAACTGGGTCACCGGCAGGTTAGCTGCATATGTCCAGGTTTGTCCCCGGTCCCAGGACTGATACAATCCGCCGTCGTTACCTGCCAGAAGATAATCTGGATCATCGGGAACAAATGCCAGGGCGTGATTGTCCGAGTGCTTATGGGCTTCATTCAGCCGGTCCCAGGTCTTGCCCCCGTCCGTGGTCACATGCGTCCAGACATCCATCTGGTAAACTCTGTCGAATGTGTGCGGATCGGCATAGATTTCCTGGTAATAATGCGGGCCGGTGCCGCCGCTTATGTAGCTGCTGCGTTTTTCCCAGCTTTCCCCCCGGTCATCGGAGCGGTAAAAACCCCGTTCTCTTTCCGAAGCCTCAATAGTAGCATAGACAACCCGCGGATCAAAAGGGGAGACAGCCAGTCCGATGCGCCCCATGTCGCCGCGGGGCAGGCCGACAGTCAGTTCTTTCCAGTTATCTCCACCGTCTGTGGTTTTATAAATGCCGGATTCCGTTCCTCCCGCCATAAACGCGGCTACGCTCCGCCGGCGCTGGTACGCGGCGGCATAAAGGATATTCGGATTTTCCGGGTCCATGGCAATGTCGGTGACTCCGGTGTCGGGGCTTATCTCCAGGCTGAGGGTCCAAGTGCGGCCGCCGTCTGCGGATTTATAGACCCCCCGCTCTCCGCCGGAGGACCAAAGGGGACCTTCCGCTGCGACATAAACAACCCGGGAATCTCTGGGATCGACGAGAATCTTGGAAATGTGTTCAGATTTATTCAATCCCATATTGGTCCAGGTGCGGCCCTGATTGAGGCTTTTATACACACCGTCGCCGAATCCGACATGGCGGCCGCTCACATTTTCACCGGTGCCCACCCAGACGACTTCCGGATGATTGGGATCGATGGTCACACATCCGATTGAATAGGAATCCTGGGCGTCAAACACCGGCTGCCAGGTGGTGCCGGAATTTTCGGTTTTCCAGACACCGCCGGAACCAACCGCGATATACCAGAAGGAATTGTCTTCCGGATGAACGGCGATGTCGCTTATGCGGCCCGACATCAGTGCCGGACCGATGTTGCGGAAGGCCAAACCGGCATAGGTCGGCGGGCTGAATGCCGGTTCCGCTTTCTCCGCCTCCTGCGCGGTTATAAATGGAATGATAAGAATGAATAAACTGAAAAACATCAGAGCTTTTTTCATGATCGAACTCCCTTCAATGTTCACTAGTGCTATTGTGCAATATTTTAGCGGAAGTTTAAAGAACGAAATGCAATTCACAATCCATGTCATTCCCGTAGCGGAGCGACGGGAAT
>CAYRTV010000164.1:0-6425 GCA_964427225.1 uncultured Eubacteriales bacterium | reverse complement strand
GCCAGATTTGAGATAGAAAAAAAACACGGGTATAATTCAATCATATCCATGGAATTATCTTCCCAATCATAAGGAGGAAATAAATGACTATAGAAGGCAAAAAAAGCCCTGAAAGCTCGGCCGCCCTGACCTACGGCATGATCGGAGGCGGACAGGACGCCTTTATTGGAGATGTCCACCGCAAAGCCATTGCCATGGACGAAGGGGCTGAATTAAAAGCCGGATGCTTTTCTACGGACTTTGACAATACTCTTGCTACAGGACGTTTGCTGGGCCTGGAGGAAGACCGGCTGTACAAAGACTACACGGAGATGATCAAGGCAGAAGCAGTTCGGAGGGATCCCATCGATTTTGTGGTCATCGTAACCCCCAACTATACGCATTTTTCTATGGCTGAAGCCGCATTAGAGGCGGGAATCCATGTTGTCTGCGACAAGCCGTTGACAACGGACAGCACCCAGGCGGAAAAACTAGCGGCTTTGGCTGAAGAAAATGATCTTCTCTTCGGTGTGACCTACACCTATACAGGCTATCCCATGGTCAAACACATTCGGGATATGATCGCAGCCGGAAAAATGGGTGAAATCCGATTTGTCAACGCCGAATATCCCCAGGACTGGCTCGCCGGGCCTGCGGAAAAAACCGGGCAGAAGCAGGCCTTATGGCGCAGCGATCCTGAAAAAAGCGGCCCCTCCAATTGCGTGGGCGATATCGGCAGCCACATTGAAAACATGGCGGCTTTTCTGACCGGGCTGAAACTAAAGAAAATATGCGCGCGCCTGGATACATTTGTAGAAGGCCGGGTACTGGACGATAACGCCACCATTATGACCGAATATGATTCCGGCGCCAAAGGCCTCTATTGGAGCTCTCAGATTGCGGTTGGGCACGATAACGGTCTTCGGGTCCGGATTTACGGAAGCCGAGCTTCCGTGGAATGGATCCAGGAATATCCCAACCGCTGTAAGATTTCTTACTTGGATAAACCCACGGAAATTTTATCCCGCGGCCGGGATGAACTTTCTTCGGCCGGGGAATATTTCTCGCGTGTTCCCGCCGGGCACCCGGAAGGATATTTTGAGGCTTTCGCCAATATTTACCGCAGCTTTACAAGTGCTTTGTCTAAAATCAAATCCGGCGCAAAACCAAACCCCATGGACTGGGAATTTCCCAAAGTCGAGGAAGGGATTCGCGGAGTCCGGTTTATTGAAAAATGCGTGGAGAGCTCAAAAAAAGGAGCCGTATGGGTTGATATGCCGGGATGATAAGCAAATATCATTCTGAGGCCTTTAAAGAGCAGGCCATGATGCCCTTATGCTGCTTCATAGTAAAGAGTCAAGAGTGAAGGGTCTTTTATTTTAATTGCGTCATACTGTTGTGAATAATTAAGCTAAAGGAGAGATAGACTATGAAAAGACCAGTGACAATTTTTACCGGCCAATGGGCGGATATTTCATTCCCGGACTTATGCAAACTAATAGGAGACATGGGATACGACGGCCTGGAAATCGCATGCTGGGGCGATCATATGGATGTTCGCAAAGCCGCAGACGATGCCGCCTATGTTGAAGAGCGGAAAAAAACTTTGGAAAAATTCGGACTTAAATGCTGGGCTTTAGGCGCTCATCTATCCGGGCAATGCGTGGGGGACCGCTATGATGAAAGGCTCGATGCCTTCGCTCCTGATAAATTCAAAGGCAATCCGGAAAAAATCCGGGAATGGGCCGGGGAAGAAATGAAAGCCACAGCCCGGGCCGCAAAAAATATGGGTTGCCGTGTCGTGAATGGTTTCATGGGATCGCCCATATGGAAGTTTTGGTATTCCTTTCCGGCAACTTCTGAAGATATGGTCGAGAACGGGTTTCAAAAAATCAAGGAATTGTGGACCCCGATTCTGGATGAATTTGATGCATGCGGCGTAAAATTCGGCCTTGAAGTTCACCCCGGAAATATAGCCTTTGATTTTTACAGCACGCGAAAACTTTTTGATGTTTTTGATAACCGCCCCACCTTGGGATTAAATTTCGACCCCAGCCACCTGATCTGGCAAGGAATGGACCCCCATCTCTTCATCCGCGAATTCGCCGACCGAATTTATCATGTCCATATGAAAGACTCCGCCGTGACCTTAGACGGACGCAGCGGGATCCTCGGCTCTCACCTGCCGTTCGGGGACTTAAGACGGGGTTGGAATTTCCGCTCCCTGGGACACGGAGATGTCAATTTTGAGGACATCATCCGCGAGCTTAATGATATCGGATATCAGGGGCCTCTATCCGTAGAATGGGAAGACAACGGCATGGAGCGGGAATTCGGCGCCCGCGAATCCCTCCAATTTGTCCGGAGCGTGGACTTCGCTCCCTCAGATGTGCAGTTCGATAAAGACATGAAATCCTGAACCGTCGTTCGCTTCGCTTTCCCGAGGCAAATAAAAATGCCCCCATATCATTCCCGGAGCAGAGCGACGGGAATCTTAGCGCGCATCGCCCAGGCTCGGTCACGTCCATTTTGTCTGTCTAAGTCTATCTAGGTCTGTCTGGGTCTATTCGGTCTGTTCGCTGCGCTCGCATTTATGTCATCCCCAGGCCGCGCCGGCGGCCGTGGGGATCTTAGACTGCTTTAATAAGAGCACCCGGCTAAGTGGGCGGTTTCAGATTTGAGATTTGAGTTTTGAGATATTATAATGATAAGGTCCTAACAGATCCTTTTAGAACTATGTTATATTTCATGTATGATATACTCACCTGGATTATTCACGGGACGAGATTGCCGAAGACGACGACAATACGTTCATTTATTGTCATCCTGAGGAGTATAGCGACGAAGGATCTTAGGCGGCACATGCATGAGAAGACGATTACGCTTAATTCGGAGAAGCAGTCCAAGCTCCTCACGGCCTGCCGGCGCAGGCCTCAGGATGACATTGATTCAATCAAGGTCGTCACTTCACTACGACGAGCTGCAAACCGGAAGATGCGGTGAGATTCGGCCCGCCTGAAGGGTAAAAAAATGGCGATTATAATATAAATGTGCAAATGAAAAACTTTCCATTTGAACTTTCAATAAAAATTATGTTAATCGCTGATAAAAAATAAATGGCAAAAACATCGCAATTTTTTCATGAATAATCCAGGTTAGTCAATCCCGGCGGCAAATCAAGGTTATTTCAAATCCTGCCATGCAGCGGCCTCTGTATTTCAAGGCATGCAGCCATCTGATTATACCCGGATGTCTTTCCGTCCATGACATGATCGACGGGGAAAAGCGGGCATTTCTGAAAAAATGCTTCACTTTTGGAAGCGGAAAAACAGTTTTGAACTCTTTGAATCCATGCCGGCTCAACACAGGAATCATGGCGGTATAGGTTGATTCATTAAGATGGGCACCCTGAGCAGTTATCCGGGCGGTGCGGGAATAATCCACAATTTGCGTCACGTCATGGGGGCCGAAGAGCCGGTTGGGCATGTTGATGATAAAGATGCCGCCTGGAACCAGAGCCGCCCGCACGGAACCCAGGAGCCTATCCAAATCAGCCGCGGCAATGTGTTCCAGCACCTGATCGGAAAAGACAACATCATAAAGATGATCCAATCTGAAATGAACCACATTGGAAGAGATGAACTCAATCCCGGGCGGACGCTTTTCAGGCAGCGGAATCGCCACATCCATCCCTGTCAGGCGTTTGTGTTTTAAAAGGGCGTTCACCGCAGATAAAAAGTGACCTTCTCCGCAGCCGATATCCAAAATGGATTGATGCTCCAGCTCCCTGCGGAAAAGCTGAACCGTTTTAGCTTTCGGGTTATTATTCGGTTGTTTATCCATTTTTTCTTTTCTATATATGGGATAGACGGTTTGATAGAGCTCCCGGTACATAGCCAGTCTTTTTGAGAACGACTCCTCCTGGAGGATATCTTTATGGAATTTTTTCTCCAGTTGAAACGCCTCTATCAAGAAACGCGGAGGAATCCCCGTCAGTTTTGCGAATTTCTCTGCATTGGGATACTCAGTTTTCGTCATCATGGCTATGCTTCAACCTGAACATAAATTTACTTAAATTATTACTTCTCATTATACGAAATCAATCTGTCCCTTGCACTTTTATTGCGCCGCAAGTAATATACATTCATAATATAAGGGAGAAAGGCGTGCGGGAAAAATACGAAAATATCTATCAATTAAAAGGAATCCGCGGGGCGAATATCTATTTACTCCATTCAGCAGATAAACTGAGTTTAATTGACACTGGCATGCCGGGGCAGGCCGCAAAAATATTGACTAAGATCCGGGAGTTTGGATTTAACTCTTCCCAATTGAAAAACATCATTCTAACGCACGCACACATTGACCATATCGGCAGCACCAAAGAATTGGCGGATATAACATCCGCACACATTTTGGCCCATAATCAAGAATCACCATTTATTGAGCAAACTGATATTCTGCCTGTCGCATCTGGACTAGCCGGTTTATTTAAATGGCTGGAAAAATGGTTATTGCCAAGATCTGCGGCGGCCTCAGTTGATAGAGGCCTTGAGGACGGCGAGAGGCTGGATATATTGGGAGGCGTACAGGTTATCCATACGCCCGGACATACACCGGGTGCCATCTGCCTTTACCAGCCTGAGAAAAAAATCCTTTTTTGCGGTGATACTCTGTTCAATCAACATCCCGTCACCGGCCGGCCGGGGCTCCGCTTGCCAATCAAAACCTTCACCATAGACAGGGAGACCGCCCGGAAATCTGTTGAGAAACTAACCCGATTTTCAATAAAGACCATCTTCTTCGGGCATGGGAAACCTATTGATGAAAAAGGAACAGAAAAAATTCAAGACCTATTACATAAAACCTGATCAGCACCCGCGGAGGAGGGGATAATGGCCATAGACCTCAAAAAAGAACAGCAAAGCACCCTGAAGCGGCCCCGCTATAAATACTCATTGGCAGCAAGAGTCTTTTTTGCCGCTATTAATGTGTTCACAGGGAAAAAAGTGACTCCGGCCAAAGCCAAGCTGATAGAGATTTTGGCCAGTATTCCATACCGGGCGTGGGAAATCCGGCAATACGGACATTTGACCAGGCGCTATAAAAACGAGGAAGCAGTACATAAGGCCTGCGAAATCATGCAGTGGAGCCGTGAAGCGCAGGACAATGAATATTGGCACCTGCAGGTCATCAACGAAAAAATGAAAGAGGATGGATTGAAAGACCCTTGGTATTTGTTTCCGGTTTTCCCTTTCATCATGGTCGAGGTTTATATTTTCCTGACCCGTTTGATGGCCCTGGTCAATATTCGCCGGGCATTTCTTTTCAATGCGGAATTTGAAGACCATGCCGAGCATGAGTACGCCGCTTTTGTCGCAGAAAATCCCGAATTGGAAAAACAACCGGTCACGAGTGAAAAAGTCAAAAAATATGCAGACCTTTCGAATTGGGCGGATGTCTTCCGGCGCATCGGACTGGATGAACGCGATCATATGAATCACAGTTTTATACTGAGCGGGCGACCGGAAAAAGCAGTGGAATACGAAGGCATGCCGTTCTAACCGATATCTTTATCAATATTGACCATTTGGTATATCTATGCTATTTAATCATCTATTGAATTTGAATAAATTCAGGAGAAGATCATGAAAAAATATGCTTTGCTTTATATGGCTGCCGTATCATTCATTTTCATTCCAGCCTGCCAAAAACAGCTGGAAGGGCCGGACGCAACCAAAATCACCTACCCGGAAACAAAAAAAGCGGACCAGGTGAATGATTATTTCGGCACTGAAATTGAGGACCCTTACCGCTGGCTGGAAGATGACAATGCCGAGGATGTCAAGGCCTGGGTTCAAGCCCAAAATGAAGTCACCTTCAGTTATTTGGAACAAATTCCTTACCGGGATGACATCAAAAACCGGCTTATTGAATTATATAATTATCCTAAATACTCTTCTCCTTTTAAGGCGGGGGAATATTATTTCTTCTATAAAAATGACGGCCTTCAGAACCAATCGGTTATTTATATTCAAAAGGAGCTGGAAGGAGAACCGGAAGTGTTCATCGACCCCAATGAATTGTCGCCGGACGGAACCGTCCGGATTAATATCGCCGGAGTATCGAATGACGACAAATATGTGACCGTCATGCGCTCTGAAGCCGGATCAGACTGGCGGGAAATAAGAGTGATGGACATTGCTGCAAAAAAAGAGCTGGATGACCGTATCCAATGGGTCAAATTCAGCGGAACATCCTGGTACAAAGACGGCTTTTTCTACAACCGTTATCCCGAACCCACAGAGAAAGATAAGTTAAAGGCGCAGAACCGCGGCATGAAGGTCTATTACCATAAGCTGGGACAGCCGCAGGAACAGGATACGCTGATTTATGAAAACCCGGAAAATCCTCTTCGCACTTTCAGTGCCTATGCCACCGAAGAC